>JBEIKN010000175.1:0-4426 GCA_040379725.1 Flavobacteriales bacterium | reverse complement strand
TTGGTGTTTTTAAATAAAAAAGCAAGACCACAATCTTACGCAGTTGTTGATGGTAAAGCCAATAGCTCTTGGGCAAGTCGCTCAATGGGTTTGTTAGGGACCATCATCTTAGCTTTTATCGTTACGCACATGGCTGATTTTTGGGCAGAGTACAAATTTGGAAATGTGCCTTATGTGCAATATCAACAAGACTTAAATACATTGGAAGTTACTTGCGCACCAACAGATGCTATTGATTCAAAAAAGATTCAATTCACATCAAACAATGTAGAGTATACCATTGTAAAAGACTTGAATCAAGAAGTGGTTGAAGCCTTTAAAGAATGGTGGTTAGTTGCCTTATATGTGGTAGCTATGTTTGCCATCTCTTTCCACTTAGTTCACGGCTTTAAAAGTGCTTTCCAAACAATTGGGTTTCACAATACCAAATACAATGGTTTGATTAGATTCATTGGTATATATGTGTTTGGTATCATTATTCCTATGTTGTTTGCAGCTATGCCAATTTATTTTTTCCTTAACGCTTAATACCTTCAACTAAATACATATGTCAAATACAATTTTAGACGCGAAAATTCCAGAAGGTTCATTGGACCAAAAATGGACAAAGTATAAATCAACTGTTCCATTGGTAAATCCTGCCAATAAACGCAGTATTGAAGTAATAGTGGTTGGTACTGGCTTGGCTGGTGCCTCAGCTGCTGCTACACTTGCAGAGATGGGTTACAAAGTAAAAGCATTTTGTTTCCAGGATTCTCCAAGAAGAGCCCATTCAATTGCCGCTCAGGGAGGTATCAACGCAGCAAAGAATTATCAGAACGACGGTGACAGTGTTTACCGTTTATTTTACGATACCATTAAAGGAGGAGACTATCGTGCTAGAGAAGCCAACGTTCATCGTTTGGCCGAAGTGAGTGGTAGCATCATTGATCAATGTGTTGCTCAAGGTGTTCCTTTTGCTAGAGAATACGGTGGCTTATTGAGCAATCGTTCTTTTGGTGGTACTCAAGTTCAAAGAACATTTTATGCTGCAGGTCAAACAGGTCAGCAGTTGTTGTTAGGGGCTTACAGTGCGCTTCAAAGACAAGTGGGCATGGGTAATGTTAAGTTGTATGCCCGCCATGAAATGATGGATGTGGTTACCATAGATGGTAAAGCCCGTGGGATCATTGCTCGTAATTTGGTGAGTGGTGAATTGGAAAGACATTTCGGACATGCAGTGGTGTTAGCTTCAGGTGGTTACGGTAACGTGTTTTTCTTGTCAACCAATGCGATGGGTAGTAATGTTACTGCCGCATGGAAAGCCCATAAAAAAGGTGCTTTCTTTGGCAATCCATGTTTCACTCAAATTCACCCAACCTGTATTCCTGTATCTGGTGATCATCAATCTAAGTTGACATTGATGTCTGAATCATTAAGAAACGATGGTAGAATTTGGGTGCCTGCTCGCAAAGAAGATGCAGAGGCTGTAAGAACAGGTAAATTAAAACCTAATGATATTGCTGAAGAGAACAGAGATTATTACTTAGAAAGAAGATATCCTGCCTTTGGAAACTTGGTGCCGCGTGACGTAGCATCTAGAGCAGCTAAGGAAAGATGTGATGCTGGTTTTGGTGTAAATTCTACTGGTCAGGCAGTATATTTGGATTATGCTGCAGCCATTGAGCGTTATGGCAAGATAGAAGCCAATAAAAACAACCTCAATAATCCTGATAAAGCTACTATTACGCAATTAGGTAAAGCAGTCGTTAAAGAAAAGTATGGTAATTTGTTTGATATGTATGCCCAAATTACTGGTGTTAATCCATACAACGAACCAATGCAAATTTATCCTGCAGTGCATTACACAATGGGTGGATTATGGGTAGATTACAACCTTATGACCACAGTACCAGGTATGTATGCAATAGGCGAGGCCAATTTCTCTGATCACGGTGCCAACCGTTTGGGTGCATCTGCCTTGATGCAAGGCTTAGCGGATGGCTATTTTGTATTGCCATATACCATTGGGGCCTATTTAAGCACAGAAATCAGAACAAAAGCCATCCCTACAGACCATGAAGCGTTTGTTGCCGCAGAACAAAAAGTAAAATCTACTTTGGATCAATTGATCAATATCAAAGGTACAAAGTCAGTAGACTACTTCCATAAACGATTAGGTAAAATCATGTGGGATGAATGTGGTATGGCAAGAAATGCAGAAGGCTTAAAACAAGCGATTGCAGAAATCCAAGCCTTGAGAGCTGAATTCTGGAAAGATGTTAGAGTGCCAGGAAGCAGCAATGAATTGAACCAAGAATTGGAAAAAGCTTCTAGAGTTGCAGATTTTTTAGAATTGGGAGAGTTGATGTGTAAAGACGCCCTAGAAAGAAATGAAAGTTGCGGTGGCCACTTTAGAGAAGAATATCAAACTGAAGAAGGCGAGGCTTTAAGAGACGATGACAACTTTAGCTTTGTATCCACTTGGGAAATGTCTGGAGACAATCAATGGACCCTTCACAAAGAAGCTTTGAAATACGAGAACATTAAAATTGCAGCACGTAGTTATAAATAATCAAGACAATGAAAATTACATTAAAAGTTTGGAGACAAAAAAACACCTCTACAAGAGGACAATTTGAGACATATAAACTAGACCATGTTTCTGAAGATATGTCATTCTTAGAGATGTTTGACGTGTTGAATGAGCAATTAATCAACGAAGGCAAAGAGCCAGTAGTGTTCGATCATGATTGTCGTGAAGGCATCTGTGGTATGTGCAGTATGTACATCAACGGAAGACCGCATGGACCAAAACATGGTGTAACAACCTGTCAGTTGCACATGCGTTCGTTTAAAGACGGTGACATCATTGTTGTAGAGCCTTGGAGAGCAGCAGCTTTTCCAGTCTTGAAAGATTTATCAGTTGACCGTTCTGCCTTTGATCGTATTATGTCAGCAGGTGGATTCGTGAGTGTAAATACCGGTAATGCCCAAGATGCCAACAACTTGCCAATTGGAAAAGAAGTGGCTGACGAAGCCTTTATGAGTGCGGCTTGTATAGGATGTGGCGCTTGTGTAGCAGCTTGTAAAAATGCCAGTGCTATGTTGTTTGTTTCAGCTAAAGTATCTCAATTGGCTTTATTGCCTCAAGGTCAACCTGAAGCACGCAAAAGAGTGCTTGCTATGGTGAATCAGATGGATGCAGAAGGCTTTGGTGCCTGTACCAACACTGGTGCATGTTCAGCTGAATGTCCTAAAGAAATCAGTTTGAGTAATATTGCCCGCATGAACAGAGAATATTTGTCTGCTGGGTTAATTTCAGAATAATTGATCATTCAAATAATAGATAATGGCTGCCCTATCTGCAGCCATTTTTTTTTAAATTAATTTTTTCTAACTTCGTGAATCATGAAATCAAAAGAACCTATAACTGATTACGCCAAGTTAGATCCTAATGCGTCGTATACGTTTTTAGATTACATGCGTTGGCAGTTTATAGAACGTGTTGAATTGATTAAAGGCAAGCTCTATAAAATGAGCCCTGCAGCCAACACAAATCACCAAACAATTGCTGGTAATTTTGGCAGGATATTAGGGACTTATTTTTTAAATAAACCTTGTCGTGTTTTTATAGCGCCTTTTGATGTAAGGCTTTTTCCTAAAACTGACGGGAAAGACCAAACCGTTGTTCAACCTGATTTGTGTGTGGTTTGTGATGAGAAAAAACTCGACAAACAAGGTTGTGTCGGTCCACCTGATTTAATTGTTGAAATTCTCTACCCTTCAAATAGCCAACACGACTTAAATACAAAATTCAATTTGTACCAAGAAGCCACAGTGAAAGAATATTGGATAGTCGATACACAAAACAAAACGCTGATAGTTTATACCCTTAACAAGGGTAAATACCTAGGGTCTAAAATGTTTACTGAAGAAGAATCATTTAATTCCAAAATTTTTCCAGAACTCACGATTAGTATGAAGGATGTGTTGCTTCATGTTAAAGACTATTAATTCAAATGGTTAAACAAGCATTCTTTGCACTGCTTAGTGTATTGGCGATTGGCTTAAATGCACAGAACAATTACACTCAATTTGTAAAGCCTATGGTGGGCACTGCTGGGCATGGTCATACTTTTCCTGGTGCTACATTGCCCTTTGCAATGGTGCAATTAAGTCCTCATACCAGAGTGGATGGTTCATGGGATGGATGCAGTGGTTATCATTACAGTGATTCGGTGATTTATGGGTTTTCGCATACACATTTAAGCGGTACAGGCTGTAGCGATTACGGAGATATCAGCTTTATGCCGACATTTACTTCTTTCCCTGTAAGAACTTATGTGCCAACTTTTAATAGTAGAAAGACCTTTGATCGTAACAGTGAGCAGTCAACACCTGGCTATTATGCGGTTAAGTTAACGAATGGCATTTTAGTTGAACT
>JBEIKN010000174.1:0-4530 GCA_040379725.1 Flavobacteriales bacterium | reverse complement strand
CAGATTTATTAGCATACTCTCCTCAGAAAAATAAATTGTTGCCATTTAAAGATGGACTGGCCAAAGTGTATAGGGGAGGGAATGCGCTTAGGCACTATTACGAAGTGTATTATATTGATCAATCTGGTCATAGAATGGCGCCAAAAGTATTGGTAAAAGTTAAGAGAAAGCCTAAACCAAAAATAAGGGTATTTGATTATATAGTACTCAAGGTTTTCCACGACACATTGCCAAACATTCGTGTTGCTATCGAAACGAATACAACTTCAGAACCTAATAGGACTTTACAAATGATTGAATCTTCAATGGATGAAATACCTTCTGAAATGGAAAA
This sequence comes from Flavobacteriales bacterium, assembly GCA_040379725.1. Taxonomy (GTDB): domain Bacteria; phylum Bacteroidota; class Bacteroidia; order NS11-12g; family UBA955; genus JABMMZ01. The sequence continues at coordinate 4,196 of JBEIKN010000174.1, read as the reverse complement.
CAATCAAGTGTTAAGTTCAATGGCCCAAACACCCAAAAAATCCAATTATACTTTTGAACTTCCGGTAGTGTTTAAACGCTTGGTGTATCCAGTTGAAACTCAAAATAGACAAAGGTTGTTTCAAGATCAAAGTATCAAAGACAATCGCTTGCTCTTGTTCTTTGATTGTGGCCAATACCAGATAGAAAACATGGACATTCGCGATACTATTTTTTGCAATAAATTTGTCTTTGTTGATAGTCTGTTAAACATCAAAATACTGCCTAATTTTGAGTTGCCCTGTGGGTTTCAACCAGAGTTTTCAGAGGGCTTATGTGCCGTGGCTAAAAAAGGTAAAATTGTCTATATCGATACCCTTGGTGTTGAACGCATTCAAACAGGATTGCCAGCTTGTTCAAAATACAATCATAAGGCATCTACCTTTAAAAATGGCATAGCTACTTTGTATATTGCAGATTCTTTAACCAGAGGCCTCTTCCAAACGCAAGCAATCAATACTATAGGGGAACGTGTTCGACTCTTAGAATTTGATGATTTGGATTTGGCAGAAAAACTGTTTCAAAAATTCAGTAATGTGAGCATTGAAGAAACCAGTAATTGTTTTATCGGGAAAGGCAAAACCAATGGGTTGTGGTTCTTAATTGAAAAATCAGGTAAAATCAGAAAGAAATTAGTACTTAAGCCTACGCAGTAGTTGGTTTAGGTCTTTGGTTTAAGGCCAATGCAAAAGCCAACATAAAAGCAAAACCAATCACACTGCTCTGCCGTTCTAAAATGCTTTCAAAGCAAGAAGCAATCAACAATAAATTGCAAAGGGCAGCTAATGCCAAATGGTGTTTTTGAACACCCATATACAAGCATAAGAAGAGTAAGATTAGCGCACTCAATAAGCCGCTCTGAACAGCCGTTTCAAGCAATTGAAAATGGGGTTTTTTTCTGTTGTGTTCTAAGATACTTGGATTACTGATTGCAAATTGTTGAAACAGTTCATTGTCTGCATCGCCAATGCCAACACCTATGAGCGGATGCGATTGGATGATTTGAACAGCGTTTTTCCATGCCTGTACCCTTAAAGCAAATGAATAATCATTAGCATCTTTTCCTTCCCATGCTACTTTGAAGTCCTCAACGGTATTGAGCATGCGATTCCGAAACGATTGACTACCAATAAACATTAGAACAGGAATGCTTAATGTTATTACTATGGTTAATACCCTGTAGTTAGGCTTCAAGAATTTAAACTGAAACAGCATTAAGCTGAAAAGGCCAACATAGCATGCAAGTAAGCCTGTCCTTGCGCTTAAAATGTGAAGAATGATTAGATTGAGGATGCCCATGAGCCATAATAATCGCTTTTGCAGAGTCGTCATCTCAAGTGTTTGGTGTTGGATAATTGCAAACGCATTTAATACAATTGAACAAGCCAGAAGTATTGAAAATTGAATGTGATAAATGCCATATCCAAATTCAATGGGCAGTGGCTTTGATTCAAGTATCAGCTGGTCAAACAGCACCTTGTTTGAAAAATAATTATAGACACTCACTATCCCTGGTAAGAAGACTGCATAGGAGAGGCATAGGATCAGCAAATATTTATGACTTGTTTTAAGTGCTTTAAGGGCAAATAATAACAGCGGAAAAATCAGTATCGGTAGTTTTAAAATCAGTTTTCGGATGGCTTCATCGCTATTGCTAGAAACGAATGCGCTGATCAGCATAAGCATGTAAAACAACAACATGCCGATGCATATGCGTTTTTCAAAAGTGTCTATAGTGCTTGTTTTGAATTGAATAATTCCTAAAACACTGAGTGCTATTAGGCTAATGCTCAGGACAGCTGGAGAGAGTGTAAATCCAAAAAACAACCCCACACAGACAATAGTTGTCGTGAGTGAAAGTCGTTCTTTGTTTAAGGTCATTATTTGGCGTAACTGATTTTGACTTCAGCGCTGTTAGAAAGTCCCAATTTAGTAGCTAAAGATTTACTCATTCTGAAAATAGAGGTATTGTCAGATTTGTAATTGCCCACTACACGAGCAAAAACAGTGTTGTTATTGCTCGGATTTGTGATCATGACAATGGTGCCTATTTTGGCGCTAGGGTGCATAATGAAGTTTCTGTCTTGAGTCAGCTCGCCTTCATTGGAAATAATAGCATTGCCTTGCTCATTAACTTCGTCGCCGTTTACGGTATTGTAACTGGTATTAACTACAGTGGCTAAAGGGGATTCTTGTACTGGTTCTACCACCACATTTTTGTGATCAATAACAGGGTCTTTAGCAGGGAGTGTTGGTTTTTCAGGTGTTGCAACTGGCGTATTGACAACTACCGGTTTGGGGGTTGTGTTGGGTTTAGTCACGTTAACCACAACTGTTTTTTGTCCAACTTGAAGTTTTTGTCCCAATTGGATGTTGTCTGATTTGAGTTTGTTCCAAGTTTTTAATTCGTCAACGGAACATTTAAATTGTTTAGCAATAGCAGAAAGGGTTTGTCCTTTACTGACTGTATGGTAAATTTTTTCTGTTTTAGTGCTAGTGGTTGCTGTGCTGCTTTGAGCTTGCTCTACTTTATCGTCTATTGTGCTAATGCTGCTTTCTGATTTAGGCACCATTAAGATTTGTCCGATTTTAATGCCCTGTTTTGATCCTTCGTTGGCTGCAAAAACGTCGTCAGCTGTTACGCCATATTTTTTGCTTATGCCATACACGCCTTCGCCTTTTACGACTTTATGTAAGACATAATATTTGCCATCAACTGTTTTGTTGCCAATGGAGTCATTTGGAGAGGCTTTTAAATGGCTTATTGCAAATAAGCAAACAAGAAGAGCAATGATTTTATTCATACTGATTATCTTACAAAGTAAGCGCCAAATTTGCCTGAATGATGGATTCTTTAATGCTTAATTTTCAACAAGTGACAAGGATTTCAGACAATCCACTTATATTTGTCTTCAGCCAATTATTGCATGCCAATTGAACATGATTTTTATAAGTTAATGCAGTTGGATCCCTATGCTGACGCCATCAAAGTGAAAAAGCGCTACAGGGACTTGGCAAAGGTATACCACCCGGATAAGCGTCCAGATATGCCTCATGCTGAGGATTATTTTAAAGTCATTACACAGGGTTATGATTTACTTTCAGATCCAGAATCTAAATTGATTTATGATGAAGCCTTAAGGCAATATTATGAATTGCCAAAGCATCAAAACACTCAAGCCAATAAATTGCAGGCAGCTCAAGAAAAAGTGAGAAAGCACATGGCCTTTAAACGCGCAGAATTTATCGCTGATTATCAAAAAGATGAACTTTTTTTATCGCATAGATTGCGTTTGATTGGCGTAGTGTTGTTGTCCATCAGTGGTTTGTTGATGTGTTACAACCATTGGTTTGTGAATTTACTCAATTATAAAATTCTTTACAATGTTTTAGGCGGCTTTATGTTTTGTTCAGGGGCTTATTGGGCATCTTCCTTGTATTACAAGCAACAATCATACAAACTTGCCCTTCGCGATTTGCCTTATCAAAACAATGCTGCAGGTTTGAAATTGTTTTTGGTTTTGTTTGCAATCACACCAGTGCTTTTTTTGGGCTTGATGAAGTATACCAAATATGTGCACATGTCTTATTATTACAGTTATGCTGATGTCGTTAAAGTCAATACATATGGTGAGTCATTGGCGTATTACTATGAGGTGAATGGCGAGTTGATTATGAGACGATGTGATGCTTTGCCAATGGGCGCATTTCAAGATCTAAATCTCATCAAAGTGAAGTTTTCTTTGATCAATCCTTACATCAGCGAATTGGTGATATTTAATCGATATGCACCTTGAGCAATCGCGTTTGATCGCCTTGTTTAAGTATGATCCAATATAGACCAGCAGCTGTTTCATTGATCTTGCAAAGTTTGTTGCTCAGCTCAAATGAAATGGATTGCCCCAGCGCATTATAAATTTTTATGTTATTGGGATCTATGTTGTCTGAAAAACAGAAACTGCCATTACATGGATTCGGATAAACATCAATAGATGCTTCAATTGGATGCGGTAAGTCTAGCCCATATCCACCATAGTTGTTGGTTCTGGACACTAATCCGCCATCGCCTATGGCTATCCCTTTTCCTCCTATGGTAAAAATGCTATTGTAGGTTGAAGCTGTCCCGCTGAGTTGTATACCTCTAAACTGTTGGTCCAT
>JBEIKN010000173.1:0-4537 GCA_040379725.1 Flavobacteriales bacterium | reverse complement strand
TTTTTAATTTTATTTTTAATTTTATTGAGATTAAAAACTTTTGAAGATCTAATATTTCCTTATACTTTTATCCTATTTACTATTTTGATTAGTGGTATTTCTTCAATGCAGGGAGATAGGTTTCATATGGTTTTTTATCCATTTTCTGCGCTTATAATAATCTCCTTTTTCAAAAGAATTAAAAAACATCAATTTAATTAACTTTGGAAATAGATAGACATTTTTATCGATCAAATATCAATCCGCAACAAATTGCAGATTTTATAATTTCTTTAATACCCAATAGTCAATCTGCGGAGTTTAGGCAAGGTATTAGGCTCTATTGGCAACAACATTTTAATTTAGAATCCAACCATAAAGCCTTTATAAATAGACTACATGAAATCCATTGAAATCATAGCTGAAATCGCTCAAGCCCATGATGGCAGTATCGGTATTGCTCATTCATTCATTGATGCTTTAGCCAAAACAGGCATTCATACAGTAAAGTTTCAGATGCACATTGCTGAGACAGAAAGCAGTGCTTTAGAAACATTTAGGGTACCATTTAGTTACGAAGATGCCACGCGTTACGATTATTGGAAACGCATGGAATTTAGTTTGGATGAATGGGCAAGTTTAAAAGCACATTGCGAAGAAAAAGGACTTAGGTTCTTATGCTCACCCTTTTCAATACAAGCATTCAATCAATTGGAGCATTTAAAAGTGAATAGATATAAAATTGCTAGTGGCGAAGTCAGTAATTATTTAATGCTTCAAAAAATAGCTTCTACCCAAAAGTCTATACTTATTTCAAGTGGATTAAGTCAATTCGAAGATTTAAAAGAAAGCATTGACTTTATTAAAAAATATGGCGGTAATATTGAGGCGTTGTTTCATTGCACTACAATGTATCCAACACCACCCAATCATTATGGATTAAACAGAATGAAACATATGCAAGCGCAATTTGACTTGCCCATAGGATTAAGTGATCATTCAGGTGAAATGTATGCCTCGTTGGCAGCAGTTAGCCTAGGCGCCAAGTATATTGAAACCCATGTTGTATTTGACAAACAAATGTTTGGTCCAGATGCCAGTTCCTCTTTAAATCTGGCTCAACTATCAGAATTGGTTAAAGGTGTTAAAGCAATAGAAGAAGCAATTGAAACCCCATTTATTGAACCCAATAAGCCAAATGATTTGCAAGTGTTATTCGGCAAAACACTCACTTACAATAAAGATCTAAGTTCGGGCCATGTTTTACAAATAGATGATTTAGAAACCACTAAACCGGGCAATCAAGGTGTATCTGCTAAAGACCATCAAAATCTAATTGGAAAGACCCTCAATAAAGCAGTCGCTAAAAAGGATTTTGTACAAAAAAACGATTTTAATTCATGAGAAAAATATGTGTTATCATAACAGCGCGTCCCAGTTATAGCCGTTTTAAAACAGCTTTATTGGCCATAAAAAATCATCCACAACTAGAACTGCAACTAGTAGTTGCTGCTTCTGCATTGTTGGATCGATTTGGTTCAACCATCAATTATATTGAAGCAGATGGATTTGAAATATCTGAAAAGGTTTATATGGTTATTGAGGGCAGCAATTTAGCCAGCGCAGCAAAAACAACAGGTATTGGCATTATTGAATTAGCAACTGCGTTTGACAACTTAAAACCTGATATGGTTTGTACTATCGGTGACAGATACGAGACAATGTCAACAGCTATAGCAGCAAGTTATATGAATATTCCTTTGGTGCACATTCAAGGTGGAGAGGTTACAGGCAATATTGATGAAAAGGTGCGTCATGCAGTAAGTAAATTATCAGACTTACATCTAGTCTCAAATTTAGATGCGAAAGAACGATTGGTAAAAATGGGCGAATATCCTGAAAGCATTCACATAACTGGTTGTCCAAGCATAGATATTGCAATGAAGGCCAATCAATCAATGCCCCTTGATTTTGACCCCTGTGAAAAATATGGTGGTGTAGGGCCCCATATTTCAGTTGATCAGCCATACTTGGTTGTGATGCAACACCCAGTTACAACAGAACACAATCAATCAAAACAACAAGCCGAAACATTATTGCAAGTGATTCATCAAATAGGTCTGCCTGTGTTTTGGTTTTGGCCGAACCCCGATGCAGGAAGTGACGGCACAAGTAGCGCTTTGAGAACATACAGAGAAGAACACCCAAATGCACCTATTCGCTTTTTTAAAAATCTTGAGGGAGTTGATTTTTTAAAAGTATTAAAGCAATCAAAATGTTTGATAGGAAACAGCAGTGTCGGTATCAGAGAATGTGCGTATTTAGGCGTTCCTGTTGTTAATATCGGAACAAGGCAAAACAGACGATTAAGGGGCAGCAATGTCATAGATGTTGAAAATGATATCACAGCTATTCAAACAGCCATTCAAACACAAATCACACATGGTGCTTATGCATCAGAAAACATTTATGGTCAAGGCAATGCAGGACAAGCCATTGCTGAAGTTATTGCTAAAGCCCAAGTCAATATTAAAAAAGTTATCAATTATTAAGTATGTCAGATACGCTACACGGATTACCATCAGACGTTATGTTTTGCAAGAAATGTTGTATTTCTAATCAGAGACCAAGTACTAAAAGAGAATTTTCAAAGAAAACCACAAACGATACAGACACTGTTGGATTCGGCGATGATGGCGTATGTGATACCTGTAAATGGTTTGAACAAAAGAAAAGCATCGATTGGGCAGCAAGGGAAAAAGCTTTAGAAGATCTATGTAATCGCTTCAGACGACATGATGGCTCCTATGATGTCATAGTACCATCAAGTGGCGGTAAAGACAGTTTCTATGTAGCTCATCAACTCAAATATAAATATGGAATGAATCCATTGACAGTTACTTGGGCGCCTCATCAATACACTGAAATTGGTTGGAAAAATTTCCAAAGTATGATTGATGCCGGTTTTGATAACATATTAGTGACTCCCAATGGTAAAGTGCATAGAACACTTACAAAATTAGCATTTGAAAATTTAGTCAATCCATTTCAACCGTTTATTATTGGACAAAAAAATGTAGCTCCAAGAGCAGCCTTGCAATACGGCGTTCAACTCATCATGTACGGAGAGAATCAAGCAGAAGCGCATAATAAACTCGAAGAGAATTACAGCCCATTAATGGACATATCTCACTTCTGCAAAAAGCCAGGCGAAGAATTGTATTTTGGTGGCGTACACATCAATGATCTCAATAAACACGGTATAGATGACAAAGACATGTACCTCTATAAACCACTTGATGAAACAGAAGTAAGAACAGCTGGTGTAGAAGTGCATTTCTACAGTTTTTATAAAAATTGGTCACCACAAGAAAATTACTATTATGCTATGGAGCATTCGAATTTCTTGTCAAACCCTGATGGCCGAAGCGAAGGCACCTACACTAAGTTTGCTAGTTTAGATGACAAAATAGACGGACAACACTATTACACCATGTTCATTAAATTTGGTCAAGGCAGAGCAATGAACGACGTCAATCGCGATATAAGAGATGGGTTTATAAGCAGAGAAGAAGGGGTTGAATTGATCAATAAATACGACGGTGAAATGCCTAAAAAATATTTTCAAGAAGTATTGGATTACATGGGCATTTCGGAGGAAAGATATTGGGAAGTAATTGATGCAGCAAGATCACCTCATTTGTGGGAAAAAGTCAATGGTGAATGGCAGCTCAAACACAAGGTAAAATAAGCGCATGAAAAGGCTGATTGCGAGACTAGATATTAAAGGTCAAAAGTTGGTAAAAGGTATACACCTTGAAGGTTGGCGCTTTTTGCCCAATCCGCCAAATGAATATTGTCATCAGTATTATATGCAGGGGATTGATGAGATCATATACATTGATGCAGTCGCAAGTTTATACAATCGCGACAGTATTAAAGACATCATTCGAAAAACCACAGAGAATGTATTTGTTCCAATAACTGTTGGTGGTGGAATTAGGTCCGTTAAAGATGCGCAAGATATTTTAAGATCAGGGGCGGATAAAATAGCTATATGTTCTCAAGCAGTAAAAACGCCAGAAATCATTTCAGAATTAGCCAATAAATTTGGTCAACAATGTGTTGTGATATCCATTCAAGCTAAAAAGAATAATCAAGGCAATTACAATGTATGGTATGATGTTGCACGCGAAAAAACAGAGATGGATGTAGTTGAATGGGCTATTAATGCTGCTGAACTTGGTGCAGGGGAAATCTTATTAACCTCTATTGATGCCGAAGGTATGGAAAAAGGAATGGATATAGAGTTGATACAACAAGTTGCCCATGCGGTTGATATTCCAGTTATTGCCAGTGGTGGATTTGCAAAATCAAGTGATTTTGTTGAAGGCGTAAAAGCTGGTGCAGATGCCATTGCAGTGGCAAAAGCATTGCACTATGGCAAAGCAGCTATTCAGGACATCAAACAATTTGCTAAATCAAAAGGAATACTGGTACGATGAGTCTTAAAACAGTTCACATTATTGATTATGGTTCAAGTAATTTGTTAAGCATT
>JBEIKN010000172.1:0-4624 GCA_040379725.1 Flavobacteriales bacterium | reverse complement strand
ATTTCATGATCCCTAATGGGTGGGATTCAGATTTAAATTAACTCAACTTTGCTGCGCAAATTTGTTTTTATGCTCTTGAATAAATTCCCTCAATCGCTTCGCTGCTTGGATGAATTTTTTTAGTGCATAAAAAAACACGACGATTGTCGTGTTAATTTAATTCTGCGGAGCGAGAGGGATTATCTCCCTTCGGTCGTGGTATCGCACAGTATTGCTTGATCATAGCTCTTTAAGCAATCCAGCGTCTCGGCTCGAACCCCTGGGGGTTCTCATCCTCCTCTCTCCAAGAGAGCATAAAAAAACACGACGTTTGTCGTGTTATTTTTTTGCGGAGAGAGAGGGATTATTTCATGATCCCTAATGGGTGGGATTCAGATTTAAATTAACTCAACTTTGCTGCGCAAATTTGTTTTTATGCTCTTGCATAAATTCCCTCAATCGCTTCGCTGCTTGGATGAATTTTTTTAGAGCATAAAAAAACACGACGATTGTCGTGTTAATTTAATTCTGCGGAGAGAGAGGGATTATCTCCCTTCGGTCGTGGTCTCGCACAGTATTGCTTGAGCATAGCTCTTTAAGCAATCCTGCGACTCGGCTCGAACCCCTGGGGGTTCTCATCCTCCTCTCTCCAAGAGAGCATAAAAAAAACACGACGTTTGTCGTGTTATTTTTTTGCGGAGAGAGAGGGATTCGAACCCCCGGACCTGTTACAGTCAACGGTTTTCAAGACCGCCGCATTCGACCGCTCTGCCATCTCTCCTCCTAAAAGGACTGCAAAAGTAAGCAGTATTTTTAAAAAACAAAAAAAAATCTTGAACAGCCTGCAGTCATTGGGCTTTATCTCTTATATTTGCTTGAAATATACCCATCCGAATGAAGTCTTTTTTTGCTTTACCTGTTTGTTTGTTGTTGATCATCGGGATACATAGTGTTGATGCATTTGCACAACAGGAAGGTAATGGCTCACCAATAGATGGTCCTAGTGTTTATAGAATTGGCGGGATGCTTACTAACCCGCAATCTAAATCATTGATGGGCGCTAAAGTTGAATTGTATTTAGTTAATACAGGCAAGGATTCATTGATTATGACCCTTGTAACTGATAGCAATGGTCGCTTTAAATGCTTAGGATTAGGCCCCAACGCCTACAGATTAAGTATCAGTCATGAGCAATACGAAACACTCAATACCACATTTAAGCTAAGTATAGCTCAACCCACACAGAGACTCATGCTCAGTATGGTGAATAAGGTCGAGCAAATCAAAGGCGCAGGCGTTGTGGGGAAAAAAGATGCCGTCACTCAAAAGAATGATACGGTTGAATACAATGCCAGTCAATTCAAAGTGACCAAAGATGCCACAGTTGAGAATCTTATCACCAAGATGCCAGGGATTACTTCAGAAAATGGCGTGCTCAAAGCGCAAGGCGAAGAAGTTAAAAAAGTCACCGTTGATGGACAAGATTTCTTTGGACAAGATGCCTCAGCAGCGGTAAAAAATTTACCAGCAGAGTTGGTTGACAAAGTCCAAGTATACGACCGCTTAAGTGATCAATCACAATTTACTGGCATCAACGATGGCAATTCAACGAAAACCCTCAACATTGTTACCAAAAGCGGCAAGAACAACGGTCAATTTGGGAAATTATATGGGGGCTATGGCACAGACGAACGTTATGCTAGCGGAGGCAATTTCAATGTCTTCAGAGGCAAACAACGCCTTTCCTTAATTGGCATGAGCAACAACATCAATCAACAAAATTTCAGTTCACAAGACATCATTGGTCTTACAGGTAACAGTGGTGGCGGCATGGGTGGAATGGGCGGGGGCAGAGGCCCCGGTAGTTTTGGTGGTGGCAGTTGGAGCGGAGGCAGTTGGGGTGGAGGCAACCAAAATTTCAGTGTTAATCAGCAATCAGGCATCAATCAAACCCATGCGCTTGGTCTCAATTATTCAACTTTTTCAGGCAGTAAAAACAAATTCACGGCCAGTTATTTTTTCAATCAAACCAATAATAATACCGCTTCATTTTTAGACCGTACTTACTTTTTAAGCGCTAGTCGCAATCAATTATACAACCAGGGGGACACTGGTAATTCACTTAATCTCAACCACAAAATCAGTATGCGTTGGGAGTATAATTTAGATACCAATAATTCCATAGTTTTTACACCCAATATCAATTTGCAAAAGAGCAACAACAACAGTGCCTTTTTAGGTCAAACCAATACCCAGGAAACAGCATTAATCAATTTGTCAAAATCCATTACCAGTGCTGACGGCACAGGTTATAATATCAGTCAAAACACATTGATAAGGCATAAGTTTAAGCGCGCAGGTCAAACCATCTCTTTGAATATATCAACTACCAACAGCAAGAATTTGTCTAGCAACCTGCTCAATTCAAATAATTACTACTATTTACCTGATACCAGCGATAATGTATTTAAACAAAATACAGATAAAAACAGCACCACGTTCAATATCTCCCCAAATTTATCGTATACTCAGCCCTTGAGTAAAAAGTCTTTTATTGAATTGAATTACAATCCAAGTTTTAACCGTAATTACTCAGATAAACAAACAGCCAAAGCGGACAGTAATCAACAGTATACCATTACTGACAGTTTATTGTCAAACACGTTTAACAATAACAGCTCTACTCAAAAAGCAGGTGCGACCTACCGTTTCAACGGACTTAAAATAGGCTTCAATATTGGAGCGAATGTCCAGTCTGTGAACTTAAAAGGCGAACAAGTTTTCCCTAGACAATATGGCATCGATCAGGTATTTAACAATGTATTACCCAATGCATTATTTACCTATGCGCCCAATAAAAGCGCTAATTTGAGGATCAACTATCGCAGTTTCACTGACCTGCCAAGCATCAATCAATTGCAAAATGTATTAAACAACAGCAATCCTTTGTTGTTATCAACTGGTAATGCCGCTTTAAAACAAGCCTTTACCAACATGGTCCACTTGCGCTATTCGAAAAGTAATACGGCCAAATCGCGCAATATGTTTATGTATGGCAACATAACATTAACGAATCATTACATTGGGAATAGCAGCCAAATAGCGCTAAAAGATACTGTGATCAACCAAGTAGAAGTGAAAAAAGGCGCTCAATTGAGCATGCCAGTGAACCTGAGCGGTTATGAAAGTTACAGACTCTATTATTCCTATGGCTTGCCCATTAAACGCATCAAATCAACCCTGAATATGAATCTAGGGCAGAACTACAGCAAAACGCCTTCGCTCATTAACGGGCAAGTAAATTCTAGTAATAATTATGGTGCTAATGCGGGTTTTACAATAGCCAGTAACATCAGTGAATGGCTTGATTTTTCTATCAACTACACGGCCAATTATAATGCCGTTAAGAACACCTTACAAAGTCAACTCGATAACCAATATTGGATTCAGAATTTCAATGGAAAAGTCAATTGGATTTTCAAAAAGAAAATGGTCTTTAATATAGACATCACCAATAGTGCCTATAAAGGATTGGGTACATCATTCAATCAAAGTATATGGCTATGTAATGGTGGTGTTGGTTATAAATTCTTGAAAGACAACAGAGGTGAATTGAGGTGCTCAGTTTTTGATGCCCTTAAGCAAAATACCAGTATTTCAAGGACCATATCTGATACCTATATTGAAGATAAAAACACCAGAATACTCACCCGTTTTTACATGCTGACTTTTACTTACAGCATTAGACATTTCAAAATCAAACCTAACACCATTAAAAAATAATATGCGTAACATTTTAAGTCTACTTTTTTTAACACTCAGTATAGCTAATGCCAATGCTGGTAATGGTTTATTAAGCCTAGAAAAAATTTGGTATAGCCGTGAATACAGTCCTAAAATGGTGGCTGGTTTTAAATACTTAAAAGACGGCAAATCGTATTGTAAAACGGAAGACCTTGATGGCTATAAAATCTGTAAGCAATTCGATGTTGCAACTGGTACAGAAATGGCCGTTTTGTTCTCAACTCAAAACATCTTAGTGGATCAAAAACCCATTCAATTTGAGTCATTCCAGTTCAGTGCCGACGAACAATTAGTGATGTTTAGCAATGGTTTTGAATCAGTATACAGACACAGCGGCAAATCCAATGTGTGGGTTTACAACCTTAAGAGCAAAGTGTTGCAAAAAATCAGTGATCGAAAAATCATGTATGCAACGCTTAATTCAGCGGGCAATAAGGTGGCCTTTGTGTCAGATAATAACCTCTTTTATTACGACATGCTCAAAAACAAAACAGTTCAGGTGACTAAAGATGGTAAAAAGAACAGCATTATCAATGGAGCAGTAGATTGGGTCTACGAAGAAGAATTTACTATGAGCAGAGGCTTTGAATGGAGCCCTGATGGTAACTATTTAGCGTATTATCGATTTGACGAAACAGAAGTGCCTGAATTTGGCATGGACCTATACGGCAGTTTATACCCAAATCGCGAAGTATGGAAATATCCTAAAGCAGGAGAGCCAAACAGTAAAGTGCAAGTGTTTATCCATGCGCTAAGCAAAGGCAAATCTATGCATTGTAATACAGAAGACATTTTGCCAGCAGTGTATGGACCTATCATGCCTAACAAGTATGATCATTAT
>JBEIKN010000171.1:0-4658 GCA_040379725.1 Flavobacteriales bacterium | reverse complement strand
TTCAAATGGGTCGGTAGTTTTGCATGCAAAAGGATCAACTGGTTTTACTTTCCAATTAGGAACAGGCGCCTATCAAACAGATTCAGTTTATGCTGGTTTGGCTGCAGGGAATTATACCTTTACAACAAAAGATGCAGATGGGTGCACAAAAACAGAAACTTTTATTGTTCCAGTGAATGCTGCTAAAGGGCCTTTGTTTACTGCAGTTTCATCATTGATAGCAACCAAATGTAACCAAACTTGCCATACATCAGGTTCGGGTGGAGCACCCAAGGGCATATTTGCAGATGATTGCGCCATTGTGTCTTTGAAGTCTAAGATCGTTATGAAATCTGTTAACAGTAGTATGGGCAACTTAAACAGTGTTGAGAAGGCTAAAATAACCGATTGGATAGCCGCAGGGGGAACGATTAACAACTAAAATATTTAGAGGGGCAGCTGCAAAGCGGCCCTTTTTTTACTATGAGGTACTTATTAGAACTGGCCTACAACGGCAGCAATTATCAAGGTTGGCAAATTCAGCCCAACGGACCAACGGTTCAGGAATTGCTCAATAATGCCATTTCAGTGATCACTCGACAAAGCATTGAAACAGTTGGCTGTGGAAGAACCGATACTGGTGTTCATGCCAAACAATATTTTGCGCACTTTGATGTGCATGAAACCCTGCCATCTAATTTTTTACGCAGCATCAATGGCATATTGCCTGCTGACATTGCTGTGTATGATGTGCAGTTGGTTAGCAGTGAATTCAATGCGCGCTTTGATGCCATTGCCAGAACCTATGAGTACCATATTGTTTTTGAAAAGGATCCATTTACCCAACATTTGGCTGTCAGATGGTTTCACGACTTAAACGTCGATGCCATGAATGCCGCTTGTGAGTCCCTTATTGGCACTCATGACTTTGCTTGTTTTAGTAAAGTCAATACAGAAGTAAAGCATTTTATGTGCGATGTCAAATCAGCCCGATGGTATACGGATGGTGGTCTGCTTAAATTTGAAGTAACTGCTAATAGATTCTTACGCAATATGGTGAGGGCTATGGTGGGGACTTTGATTTTAGTCGGAGAGGGTAAGATTGATTTGCAACAGTTCAACAACATCATCGAAAGTAAAGACCGTGGTAAAGCGGGACAATCAGTCCCAGCCCATGGGTTGTATTTGGTCAGTATAGAATATTAATATGTCTGTTTTGAGATGGATATTGTGGCCTTTTAGTGTCTTGTATGGTATCATTACCTACCTACGCAATTTGACCTTTGATTGGGGCTTAAGACCTTCTTACCGCTCTAAACTTAAAACCATAGCGATTGGCAATTTACAAGTTGGGGGTTCAGGTAAAACACCCATGACAGCCTACTTGTATTGGCAGTTTGCTTCAAAGTATAAAATGGCCATATTGTCTAGAGGGTATGGTCGAAAGAGTAAAGGCTTAATAGCTGCAACAGATTTAAGTACCGCAGATGATATTGGCGATGAACCTTTATGGTATTATCAGTCATTGCCTGATGCTAAAATTGTGGTCTCAGAGAAACGCAAAAAAGGCCTAAAATACCTCGAGAAACGCACAGACCGAGCAATGGTTTTACTTGACGATGCCATGCAACATCGCAAAGTTATTTGTCAGGCTAATTTGTTATTGACTGACCATCAGTTATTGTATACACAAGATCATATGATGCCAACGGGGCGCCTCAGAGAGTGGGCTGTTGGTGCCAAGCGCGCTCAAATCATTGTGGTCACTAAATGCCCCGAAGATTTGTCCTTACAAGCTGCTCAAGACATCCAAGCTGAACTGAATGTTTTGCCTCAGCAAAAAGTATTTTTCACGGCACTGACTTTAGGCAATCCAAAAAAACTAAAAGGGGCATTGTCGCTTGATAAGCGCCCTTATCAATCGGTCTTGGCTTTAAGTGGTTTGGCCAATCCTAGTTCATTTCATGTATTTTGTCAAAGATTTTCAGACAATATCCAATACAAAACGTATAGAGACCATCATCAATATTCCATTAAAGATATGCAAGAGGTCTTTAATCAACTTGATCCAAATACCATTGTGCTTTGTACGGAAAAAGATGCCATCAAACTCAAAGAAGAACATTTGTTGGCCTTTATTCCTGAGAACACAGTCTATGTATTACCCGTATTTGTTGCGGTGTTATTTGATCAAGAACAAGCACTATTAACGGCAATAGAATCATGCTTAAACGACTAAACATTTCGCCTAAAACCCTCTATTACAGTCTACTCGTAGTGCTGGGTTTCTGGTTGCTCAGTCTTAAACAAAGGCAAGCTGGGGGCATTGATGACCTCAATGTATTTTATAAAGCAGGGGAGCGTTTAATGCAGCATCAAGACATTTATGGTCCGCCACATTTTTACAATCTTAAATATTTTTACAGCGTTTTGTTTGCCAGTTTTATGGCCTTGTTTCAGGGTTTTGGGATTGATGTTGTAAAGTGGATTTGGTTTGTGCTCAATACCGCATTGCTGATGCGTGTTTTGTTGATTTTGCAGCAACATGTGTTTAAGCAAGACAATAAGCAAGCCCTGTATTTGTTGATACTTGCTTTTTTGATGGTCAAGGTGATTATGGCCAATTTTACCTATAACCAAATCACCATTTGGATGCTATGGCTCATGCTCGAAGCCTTTGTCTTGTTTCAAAAACAAAGGTATATGTTGGGGATTGTATTGTTATGTGTTGGCATTAACATTAAGCTCTTACCCATGGTCATGGTGCCTTACTTGCTTTGGTCCTATCCGAATAGCCTCAAACATTTACTGTTTGGCTGTGTGCTCTTGTTGTTATTGTATATCTTACCTGCCTTATGGTTAGGGTTTGATTACAATCTTTTCTTGTTCAAATCTTGGTGGCAAACACTTAATCCTGTGAGCGATGTGCATACCCTTCAAACCTATGAATACGGCCTAATGGATTTGTCTGCAGCGATCAGTAAATTTCTATCAGCAGAGCAAGTGTATTTAGAGCCAGATCTTCATATTGCCAATCTGTCCACTAATGCACTGTTTGTTTTGGTCAATGGCATTAGAATAGGCTTGTTGTGCATGGCTGTTCATATAGGGGTCAGATGCAAACAGTCAATGTTCGGTGTTCCGCATCAGTTAATGGTGTTTGCTGCTTTTATGGCTTTGATCCCTTTGTGTTTTCCGCATCAAAGAGAATACAGTTATTTATTGCTAATGCCTATGTTGTCCATTCAATTGAAATGTTTGTTTGAAAGTCGTCAAAAGGCATTATTGCTGTGCTTTGTTGGCTTGATCATCGCTTCAGGCGTTTGGGTATGGAAAGATGTCTTTGGCGAGGCCGCCTTGAACTGGGTCAATCATCACCGTGTATTGACTTATGCCAGTATCGGATTGTTTATGACGTACTATGCCATGCTGCTAGCATCCGCCAAAACCTCTAAGGGAGCGGAATGATGTTACCTTCGCCTAAATCTTTAAAACTGGTTTGGGTAGTACTGCTGTCTTTATAATACAAATTACCAGTTCCCCTTAATTGAAGATCTAACACTGAATGTCCAAACACATAGGAATCGTCTTTGCTAAAACTCACCATATAGCATTTGTCGGCATACAAATCACGCGCATCGATGTAACTGATATCGTCAGCTGAGGCTGATAACATAAAGCATTTGCCAGCCATCACAACACCTCCGGTGTTATAACCATCAATGAATACATAGTCGCCTTTTACTGTAAAATGAGCATCTTCTAAACCATTGTGTTGAATGCGCAATTCATGTGGATTGACCAGTGTGTCTTTGCATGTAATTTTTGCAGAGCCTTTAATGTTAATGTGGTTTAAGTCTTTAAAATAGAGCACCACTTTTTGCCTGATTTGTAGTTTTCTGACCCAATTGAATTGGTTGCTGTTTTGAATGTAAAGCGTACCATTTTTAACTTCAGTAGTGTAACCATCAATGACATGTTCTCCAGCGGTGATTTCAATGCGGCCATCTTGAGTGGAATCTTGTACCAAAACCACGTCAAATTTCTCGCCAACTTCGAGTCCATCATATGCAGTGACTTGCCTGATTTTAGTGACATCATCGCCATAGGATTTAAATAAATCTCCAGGGCGTTTGCATGCGGCTATGCTAAGTATAATGCTTAAGGTAATGAGTTGTTTCATGCGGTTTAAAGAATGGGTGAACGGAAACGTTTTGCCACACCCCAATAAAAATAATCGGCGATGGCCATATGAGATTTTAATCTGGTTTGAGCAATCCAGCCACGGTTAAAACAGTAGTTAAAACCTATGGCAAAATACACGGCTTTTTTGTACTTGTTTGGTCGCATTAAATAGGTGCCTAAATCAGTCACCATAGCCACTCTGCCGAACATGAATTCATGGCCCACTTTGGCAGCGATTTCAGTCATGTCTTTGAGTGGCACTTGCTTCAAAGCATTTGTATTGAAAGTTGAGTAAGGATAGGTTTTGTCAAAAAAAGTTTCTATGCCCATGCGCCAATTGCCTTTATTACTGTGAGGATGATAGTATAAAAGACTGCTGGATAGAATATTAAAAAATCTGGTGTCTGCCACTGCATATTGTTTGCGGGCATATCCAATCAACCATTCAAACCCTGGCTTTGGAAATAAGTCAGGTAAGCTCCGCGATTTGAATT
>JBEIKN010000170.1:0-4689 GCA_040379725.1 Flavobacteriales bacterium | reverse complement strand
GGAAAACTAACCCCTTTACTGTTTCTGACGGTTAAAATGGCCGATTTTGGACCTGTACTTGAAAATGTAACCGTTGGATTTTGTTGGGTGCTTGAACTAGGGGTACCGCCATTAATGGTCCAATTATAAGTAGAAGGCGAATTTGTGCCAGATCCATTCAGTTGAACTGTGTAGCCGGTGCAAGTGAGGGTATCATTGCTTTTAGCCAATGCTGTTGGCAACAAACTTGATGGTGTCAAAACCATTGTCTTTGCATAGACAATATCGCCATTGTCATCCGTTCCATTATTATTAGCGGCCATCACCACCATATAAAATGTCAAATTACCTATGTTAGCACTCGGTGCTTTCCAATTAAATACCCAGCGTGTACTATCTGTCCCAACGGTTGAAGTCCCAAGGGTCGTTTGTTGAATGTATTCTCTGGTTTTAGAATTGTACAGTTTAGTCACTTTACTGGTTCTGGTGCTGGTGTTGGTAAAAGTACCAGCAGGACTCCCTGTTTTATCTAAGCAAGTAATTTGAAATCCAAATTTAACTTTACCAGTCTGTTTAAAGGTCAATTCCATTGAATAGGTTGAATCTGGAATGTATCCATTACCTGTAAAATTCCCCTTTAGTCGGATATTGTTTAAATTCGTATTGTTACTTGTAATTAGAGAACTCGTGTGACAAGCCGTACAATTACCATCGCCTGGCGCATTGGAGTAACCTCCTCCAGGGCCACTCTGATTCATAATGGCACTGCATAACACCAGTAAAAATGTGCTTGCAACTATAGTAACTTTAATAAAGGAAGCTTTCATACTCCACAAATTTAACCAATAAACGAGTAAGCCCAAACACAATGCTTTGGTTTTTATTGCAATTTCATGACGAATGACTTAAGCTAACCTCCGCTCGATGATGTGGTTTACTTTTTCGTACAATTGCTGAGGAGAAAGCTTGCGCCATTGAAGTTCGTCCAATTCACCCCCAAAATTCAAATAGTAATCAATTTTGTATTGTTTGATTTCATCTAATACATGCGCTCTAAAATTCACAAATGCAATCCAGCCATCTTCGAGCTCGCCAAACCATTCCTCATAATAAGCGTCCTCTGAGGCATGAAAGTTTAACAGATTGTCCCCCAAAAAAATGTACTTATTAATGCCTAAATCAATCATTGGTTCAATCAAAGCTCTTTTCATGACCATGACATCATTGTGAATTAAATCATTCCATTCGCCAATCAATTCTATGATCCCAACTCCTGCCTCATAGTCTACAAATAATACTTTTAAATACAATGTTGGTGAGCCAAAACCATCCCATTGTGGATGAATCAAGTAATTATAAATTGTTTGAGTGAATTCAAACTCACTGTGTTCCTGTTCAAAAAATGGAGACTGCTCATCTTCGACGGAGTTATAAAGGTGCAACCATTGGTAATGAGGCTCAATATCATGCATGCCACAAAACTACAACAATAAAAAACTGTTTCAAAGCCTTAATAAGACTTAGTCTAACAAGGGCTAAAGCCTTTTTTTGTGAATCATTTGATTTTTAAGCTATAAAAGTATTATTTTGCGGTTCTTTTTAAAATTCATATATGGCCGTTTTAAGCAAACTTCGAAACTCAACTTGGGTACTGATTCTAGTGTTAGTGTCTTTGGCGTTATTCATCATCAGTGACTATTTCTCAAGTAACAACAAATATGGCATCAGTTCTGGCGAAAATGTTGGTGAAATCAATGGAACAGACATTTCATTAATAGAATTTGACTCCAGATATAAGCAATTGCTAGCTCAAATGAGCGCCAATGGCACAGAAGAGACTGAAGAAACTAAAGCTCAAGCATCAAATTATGCTTGGAACCAATTTTTACAAACACTCATCATCGATAAAGAATTCGAACGTCTAGGTGTTGAAGTGTCTGTCAAGGAAGCTGGTGAATTACTCTATTCTGAGAATGCTCATCCAACCATCAAACAATACTTTAGCAAAGACGGCGTATTCTCTCCTTCAAACGTTTTGAATTTCAAAAATCAAATGGCCAAGAAGGATCCAAAAGTTATGGAGCAATTCGAGATGATCATTAAACAAGTCGTACTTGAAGTTCAAAACAGAAAATACAACTCTCTTTTGACCAAGTCTATTTATGGCACTTCTCTTGACGCTGAAAACGAATATTACAACAATGCTTTGAATTACAGTGGAAAATCTGTGTCATTAAATTTCGCTTCTATTGATGATAAATCCATCAAAGTATCTGATGATGAATTGCAAGACTACATCAACGGTCACAAAGATGAATTTGAACAAAAGGCATCAAGAGATTTGAACTACATTTTAATCAATGTAGCACCTTCTGCTCAAGACACTTTAAAAATCAAAGAGGATCTAATGGCATCTAGAAATGAATTTTCTAGTACTGAAGACGATTCAGCCTATATTACTTTAAATAGCACACAAGCTTACAGTGGTAACTTCCAATCTCATGGCTCATTTAGAAAAGAATTCGAAGGCAAATTATTTAATTGTTCAAAAGACAGTGTGATAGGGCCATTTTACTATGAAGGTGGATTTAGCTTGTTTAAAGTCACCAACAAAAAAACGGATTCAGTTGCCTATTACCACGCCATTAAAGTTGACTTACCCGTTAAAGGCAATACCAATAAAGATACTTTAGAAGCAATGGCCAAAGGCAAAGCTTTGGGTGCGGCTTCTAATGCTGCCCCTAATGCTTTAGATTTCTTTAATTCTAAAATGAATACTGGCGAAGTAGTTTATGCTCAAGATTTAGGATGGATGAGAGAAGGCACTCAAGCTGAAGAAATCAACAAAGCCCTAAAATCACTTAGCGCAGGACAATCAACGGTTGTGAAATCTGCCTATGGCTTGTCTTTAATCAAATTACTTGAACCAAAATCTGCAGAATTGATACAAGTTGCAGAACTCAGAAAACCGGTTGAAGCATTACAATCAACACAAGATGAAGCATACAAAAAGGCAAGTGAATTCCACAACGCTATTACCGGTAATGCTAAAGACGAATTTGAAAAAGCAACAAAGAAATATGGCCTAGCAAAAAGTGTGGCTAATAATTTAAAAGAAAGCGATAGAACGATGACTGGCATTCCTGGTACTCTCGAAGTAATCAGATGGGCATTTAATGAAAAACGCGCATTAAATGATTATTCTGATGTCATTTCGACTGAAAGCAACTTGATCGTCGCTCAAATTGTTAAGATTAGAGAAGAAGGTACAGCAGAAGTTGACGATGTAAGAGAAAAAGTTACCAGATTGGTGATCAATGAAAAGAAAGCTGAAATGCTAAAAAAGAAATTAGAAGATGCGGCTAAATCAAGTAAAACACTTGATGAAATAGCCGGTAAAGTTCAGTCTGTTGTTCAACCTTTTTTCAATGTTAACTTTTACTCTAACAACGTGCAATTTGCTGGCAACGACATGAAACTTGTAGGATATGTTTGTGGTTTGAAATTAAATACCATGAGTCAAGCAATCGTTAGCAATGATGGTGTTAGTATCCTATTGGTTGAAGGAGTTAACAAGCCTGATGCGCCTAAAGACCTAGACACCAGAAAAATTGCATTGTTTGATCAACAAAAACAACAAGCCTATAATGCGGTTTACGAAGGCATGAAAAAAATGTTTAAAGTTGAAGACTTCCGTTACAAATATTATTAATCAATATGTCGAATACTGATTTTTTGCCTTTGCATGGCACAGACTACATAGAATTATATGTAGGCAATGCCAAACAAGCGGCACATTTTTATAAAACAGCTTTTGGTTTTCAAAGTTTAGCTTATTCTGGCCCAGAAACCGGGGTAAAAGATAGAGCCAGCTATGTTTTGATTCAAAATAAAATGCGATTGGTGTTAACCTCTCCATTGAGTTCAGATTCAGACATTGCAGCACATCATTTAAAACATGGTGATGGGGTTAAAACCTTAGCCTTGATGGTTGATGATGCATACGATGCGTATCATCAAACAACCAGTCGTGGCGCAAAATCATATTTGGAGCCTTGCACATTAACAGATGCTTTTGGTGAGGTTAAAATGAGCGGCATACATACATATGGTGATGTTGTTCATATGTTTATAGAACGTAAAAACTACACCGGCGTATTTATGCCTGGATTCTCAAAATGGGAAAGCCAATATAACCCAGAGCCTACAGGTTTATTGTATGTAGACCATTGCGTTGGGAATGTTGGATGGAACCAAATGAATACTTGGGTAAGTTTCTATGAGCGTGTGATGGGTTTTAACAATATTCTCTCATTTGACGACAAAGACATCTCTACTGAATACTCAGCGCTTATGAGTAAAGTGATGAGTAATGGCAATGGTTTTGTCAAATTCCCTATCAACGAACCTGCTGAAGGCAAGAGAAAATCACAAGTTGAAGAATTCTTAGATTTTTACGAAGGCGAGGGCACTCAACACATTGCTATTGCGACAAGCGATATCGTATCTACTGTGAAACAACTGATGGCCAGAGGGGTTGAATTCTTAAAAGTACCTAACACTTATTACGATGACCTTCTTGACCGTGTTGGACCCATAGATGAAGACATTGAACCGCTAAAAGAACTTGGCATATTGGTAGACAGAGACAATGAAGGCTACTTATTACAATTGTTTACAAAACCAGTTGAAGACAGGCCTACCATGTTC
>JBEIKN010000169.1:0-4694 GCA_040379725.1 Flavobacteriales bacterium | reverse complement strand
GAAGATTCGCGTGGAATCTACGTTTAGTTTTTCTATTACTGTGAGAAACATTGTTTCCTGCCAGTGCTTTTTTTCCTGTAAGATCGCAAACTCTTGACATGATTCTAAAATTGGGAGTGCAAAGGTAGGGGCAAAGCGCTATTAAATCCAAATGTTTTTCAAAAAAAATACAAAAACCTCATAAAACCGAGCCTTTTCAAGGGTATAATAAATAAGCCTTTCGCATGTTATTGAAAGCATTTAAGTCTTTTTGCCAACTATTTCGGATGTTTTCTGCCGTTTGGCCAGCTATAATTTGTTGTTTCAGTTGAGGGGTTCCTGCCAGTTTGTCTATAAAGTCACTGAAAAAGGCAGGCTTGTTTTTGCTTAAGTGGTAGGCCATGATTAACCAGTTGATATTCACTTTGGCGTCATAATAGGCTTGTTTAAAGCCGTATTCTGTTAAATCAAAACCAGTACAAGGGATGCCTTGGAATTTCGGCTTTTCAGCAATACCAGGAATGCTCACAGGTGTAAAGGTCAAATTTCCCCAATCCATTGCGGGCGAACCAAAGCACTGGTATGGCTTATTGGTGCCTTGACCAATGCTCATGATAGTGCCCTCAAAAAGGCCCAAAGATGGATAAAGGTATATGGCGCTTTGTGATTGTAAATTTGGCGATGGCTTGATGGGTAATTGATAGGGCGTTTGATGGGTATAATTGGCGCAAGTAATCACTTTTAGTTGGCATTGAATGCCACCTTTTAACCAATGTTGCCCATTGATCATCTTTGCCAATTCTCCTACTGTGCACCCATGCACCAAAGGGATTGGATGCATGCCCACAAAGCTTCTGTAAAGTGTGTCAAGCACAGGTCCATCGGTATAGTGTCCATTGGGGTTTGGTCTGTCAAGAATCAACACTTGTATATTGTGTTCGGCGGCAGCTTCCATGACGTAATGCATGGTGCTGATGTAGGTATAATACCTGACACCAACATCTTGAATGTCAAATACGATGACATCAATGTTGTTTAAATCAGATGGGCTTGGTTTTTTGTGAGCGCCATATAAGGAGATGATTTTAAGGCCTGTTTTCTCATCCAAGCCATTCTGAACGGTTGTGCCAGCGCTTGCATGGCCTCTGAATCCATGTTCGGGCGCAAACAAAGCGCCAATGGTAATTTTAAGTTTGATGAGTGTGTCAACCAAATGGGTGCTGCCAATGGTGCTGGTTTGATTCACGACCAAAGCCACTCGTTTGTTCTGAAGTTCAGGCAAATACAAGTTGGTTTGTTCGGCCCCTGTGCGTATTTGAGCCAAGGCAGCATCAGCGCCAAAGATTAGACATAAAAAAAAGCAGTATACCTGTTTAGGCATACTGCAATTATAGTTCATTTTAAGGAGTTTAACCATCAATAGTCTAAGTGTCCGTAATCAATTTTTTCACCCTTGATTTTTAAAATCAATTGTAGAATTAACACTAAGAAAGGTACGTAAACCAATGCAGTTGATAGTTCAAAATGCTCAAGTACTTTAATCGATTTGCGTTTTAGTCGTTCAGTGATCAAGTACATTGACGGAATCAATAACAAGGTCAATACCGTTGCAAACAATAATCCGAAAATCATGGTCCAACTTAATGGTCCAAAGAACATGACACTGTCTCCACCAAAATAAATTTTAGGATCTAAATGGGTAAACAAGGTTTCAAAATTGATGTTTAAGCCAACCGCCAATGGAATAAGACCCAATATGGCTGCCGTTGCTGTTAAAATAACTGGTGTCATTCTGGTTTTACCAGCCTCTACCGTTGCATCAAATAAATTCGCGCCAGATGCTCTAGAGAATTCAGCAAATTCAACCAAAAGAATACCATTTCTTACCACAATGCCTCCCAATGCAACAATACCTATACCGGTCATAACAATACTCATGTCCATTTTAAAGATGGATACCCCTAAAATGACACCAATGATACTGAAAATGATTTCAGACAATATGATGACTGGTTTGCCAATCGAATTAAATAGTCCTACTAAAACCAATAACATCAATCCTATGGCAATTAACATGGCATTGCCTAAGAAAGCCATGGTACTTTGTTGCTCTTCTTTGTCGCCAGAGAATTTAATGCTGACATTGCCTTTGGTTTGAAATTGATCCATGACGCTTTGCACTTTTGCAACAACTTCGTTTGGATTAAAACCTTCTTTCACATCAGACGAAAGGGTAATCACGCGTTTATCGTTTTTGCGTTTGATGCCGGCATAAGTATAATCGTAACGGATATTACATACAGACGAAATAGGCACACTTCTGACCATACCCCCCATGTTCATATCTCTGTAAGTGATTTTTAAATTTCTAATGGTTTCAATATCGCCTCTTTGATCAGCTTGGAACCTCAATTGAATAGGATACTCGTCGTCTACATCTCTGAATTTTGATGCTTCTGCCCCATAGACTGATCCTCTAATTTCCATAGCCAATTGAGCTGCAGAAATGCCTTCACGCATGGCGCGTTCTCTGTCAATGTCAAATACGATTTCTGGTTTATTGTTGACAAAGTCAGATTTTAGGTTTGCCACACCGGGTACATTGGCATCAATGATGAATTTTTTAAGACGGTTGGCATTTTCAACCAATTCGTCAAAGTCTTCACCCATGATTTCAATGGACACTGGTTTTGGTGTTGGAGGTCCACTTCTTTCTTTATTGACTACAATATCTGCCGATGGAATGTTCCATTTAAGCGCTTGCAATTGTTTTAAAATGTCGTTTGTTGATGCCCCGTTTCTTTTAGAAAATTCAACAAATGCAATCGCAATTTTACCTTTATTTGGGTAGGCATTTTGATCGCCATCTTGAGGGTCTGTTACACCTATGGTAACGTTGCTGATCATGGATTCAACCAGAGGGTTGTTTTTGCCAACCACCGTGTATACTTTTTCTTCAACTTGACGCATCACTTGGTTGGTGATGGCCGGATTAGTCCCTTCAGGAAGTTTGACGTACACATAAATATTGTTTGGATCGCCATTCGGGAAAAACACCACATTAGGTTGTCTGATTTTAAATAAAGCAATGGAAGCAATAAACAATAACAATACATAAGCCAATGGTCTCCATGGTTTTTTCAAACACCACAATAATACTTTTGTATAGCGTTCGATGAAATTAGGCCATATTTTTTCTTGCCAAGCATCAATGGCTTTGTATAACCATAAGCGGTTTAGTAACAAGAAAGCAGCCAAGAATACAATAAAGTTACCAATGCCTACGTGCCCACTTAAATAGGCTATTAAGGCCACGACAGCATACAACAACAAACGCATTTTGGTTTTCTTATTAATTTTGCCATGGTTTTGGTTTTCAACTTCTTTGGTGGTCATAAAATCAACTGCAAAAACAGGGTTGATGATGTATGCCACAAACAATGAAGCCAATAATGATATGATCAGCGTGACAGGCAAGAAGTACATGAACTTACCGATTATACCTGTCCAGAAAGCCAATGGTATGAATGGTGCTAGAGTGGTTATAGTGCCTGATAGAACTGGCATAAAGACTTCACCAACAGCCATTTTAGCGGCGGTTTTTATATCGCGTTTGCCATTGCCAAATAGTCTATGGGTGTTTTCAATCACTACGATTGCATCATCCACTACTATACCTAATGCCAAGATAAATGAGAACAACACAATCATGTTGAAAGAGAAGTCTATACTAGGCATGATTAAGAAGGCAATAAACATCGACAATGGAACTGATAGCGCAACAAACAATGCATTTGTAACGCCCATAAAGAACATCAATACTAATGTTACCAATATGAAACCAATGATGATGGTGTTGATCAGGTCATGCAACATGGTTTTTGTCTTAGTGCTTTGGTCGCCGGTGACATTAATGTCTACGCCTTGAGGAAATTCAGTTGCTTTCATGTCTTTGATGATGCCATCAATTTTTTCTGATGCTTCAATCAAATTCTCGCCTGAACGTTTGATGATGTTTAAGGTGATCACATTTTTGCCACTACTGCTTGAGTAACTCTCTTTTTCTTTAAAGCCATCTACGACTTGAGCAAAGTCCTTAACAAATAATTTAGCGCCACCTTGAGAGCTAACGACTATGTTTTCTATTTCTTTAGGGTTTTTGAATTCACTCTTAATGCTAAGCGTTGGTTTCATGCCTTTAATAGGAACAGTACCACCGGTAATGGTTAAGTTCTCGTTGGCAATGGCTCTTTGGATATCGCCAATGGTTAATTGTGCCGCTTGTAGTTTGTAGGCGTCAATGTTGACCTGAATTTCGCGTTCTGGTGCACCAATCATTTTTACCTCGTTGATCTCACTTAAGCCTTCAATGCGGTCACTTAAATCCTCTGCGTATTTTTTCAATTGTTTGAGGTCATATTTACCTGAAACATTGACATACATAATAGGGATTTCCGAGAAGGCAATCTCTTTTATCATCGGCTCTCTTGTGAGGGTTGCAGGCATGTCGCCTCTGGCCTCATCAACAGCGTCTTTAACCTTTTGTTTAGCAACAGCAACATCCACTGTGGTGTGAAACTCAACTACAATTACAGAAATGTCTTGCATAGATGTACTGTTGAACTTCTTGATGCCCGAAATTGATTTTAATCGTTTTTCAATCGGTTTAGTAATGGTGTTTTCAATGTTGGTAGGAGAGTTTCCGCCATTCACTG
>JBEIKN010000168.1:0-4746 GCA_040379725.1 Flavobacteriales bacterium | reverse complement strand
CGTCTTCGCTGCCTAATACAATCAATGGATCACCCGCACTAGGTGCTTCTGAGAATCCAAGCATACTAACAGGCGTTGAAGGGCCAGCAAATTCAACACGTTGGTTACGTTCGTTAAACAACGCTTTTACTTTAGCATAATTTGCCCCAGCAACTAAGTGGTCGCCCACTTTAAGTGTACCAGCTTCAATTAAAACACTGGCTACTACACCACGACCTTTATCAAGTCTGGCTTCAACAATAGTCCCTTTGGCTTTTCTGTTAGGGTTGGCTTTTAGGTCAAGTAGTTCAGCTTCTAATAATATTTTCTCGAGCAATTTGTCTATGTTCAATCCTTTTTTAGCTGAGATTTCTTGAGATTGGAATTTACCACCCCATTCTTCAACTAAAATGTTCATTGCAGAAAGTGCTTCTCTAATTTTTTCAGGATTAGCACCTTCTTTATCTACTTTATTGATGGCAAATATCATTGGAACATTAGCCGCTTGCGCATGGCTAATAGCCTCTCTAGTTTGCGGCATGATGCTGTCGTCAGCAGCAATTACAATGACTGCAATATCTGTTACCTTAGCACCACGAGCACGCATAGCTGTAAAGGCTTCGTGACCAGGTGTATCCAAGAAGGTAATTTTTTGCCCGGATGGTATTTTAACTTCGTAGGCACCAATGTGCTGCGTAATTCCACCTGCTTCGCCTGCAATAACATTGGCTTTTCTGATGTAGTCCAATAAGGAGGTTTTACCATGGTCGACGTGACCCATTACTGTAACAATTGGCGGACGTGGCACTAAAGTGCTTGGATCGTCTTGCTCTTCTTCAATGGCAATGGTGTCTTGTGCGTCAACAAATTCAACTTCGAAACCAAATTCGTCAGCTACCAAGGTAATGGTTTCAGCATCTAAACGTTGGTTGATGGATACCATCAATCCTAATGAGAAACAGGTAGAAATAACCTGAGTCACTTGGACATTCATCATTTTTGCCAAGTCATTGGCGGTTAAAAATTCAGTTACCTTTAAGATAGAATCTTCTTGTTCTTGACGTTCTCTTTGAGCATTTCTTGATTGGAAGTGGTCATCGCGTTTTTGACGTTTGAACTTTGATTTAGTGGTTTTACCTCTGTTAGAAGAGTCAATTTTATTGAGGGTATTCTTAAGTTTTTCTTGGATTTCTTTTTGAGTGATTTCTTTCTTCGGCTCATTGTGCTTCATGTGAGCACCTTTATTCACTCTGATTTCTTGCTGTATATTTACTTTTTGCGCACCAGTTTTTCGTTTGCGTTTTTCTCTGTTCAAGTTGTCTTGATCATGAGTTTTAGGTTTGATAACCGGCTCTGGTTTTAATTCAATCTTACCTTTGATGGTTAGGCCATCCAACTCTACAAGATTTGCTTTCACCAATTCGCGTTCGTCATCTTCAATGATGGGCTCTTCAGTAATAGAAGGTGTTAGTATAGGTTCAGGGGTAGAAGCAATTATGGCTTCAGGAACAACTGTGGCTTCTTCTTTTTTCTTTTTACTGCCAGGAAGTTCAATTTTGCCTTTAACTACTAAGCCGCTCTTTTCGGCATCGTTTGCTTTAGATTTGCTTTTGGTTTTAGGCGTCTCTTCTTCAATTGTTTCGGTGGCTGTGATTTCAGGCGCAACTTCCACTTTAGGTTCAGGAACGGCTGTTTTGCTCGGTTCTTCTGTTTTGGCTTTAGGGGATGCTTCTTCCGGTTTAGAAGCGTCTTCTCTCTTTTTAAGTTTTAAACCAATGGACTTTGATTGTTCCTTGGCTTCTTTGTCAGATGAAAAAACACCAGAAATATAGCTGTACATCTCCTCAGTCAATTTTGCAGTTGGTTTGTTGTCAATTGCAAAACCTTTCTTCTGCAAACTCTCAATAATGGTTTGCGTACTTACGTTAAATTCCGATGCTGCTTTTCCTAATCTTATTTCTGCCATTCCCTTAAAAGTGGTTGTTTTGACAATTCGTCAAGATTGCAAAGGTACAACAATTGTCCTACTTATGCAAAAAAACTAAGGTGTTGACAGTCAGTCACTTTTCTACTTTAAACATTTGAAATAATCAAAGGGTTCAAGGCAGTCAAGACATTTGTATAATGCTTTGCAGGCAGTGCTCCCAAATTGGCTTACAAGTTCGGTTTTTCTGCTGTTGCATCGAGGGCATTCAACCGAGTGCTTATGGTTGAATAAATGATTGACATTGATGTCTTCGTCTTCGGGTGGTGCAATGCCATATGCCTTCAATTTTTGCTTGCCAGTTTCAGTCATCCAATCCGTTGTCCAAGCAGGACTTAGCACCAATTCAACTTTACAAGTATAACCATTGGCCAATAAATGGGTGGTGATGTCAGTTGCAATTGTACTCATAGCTGGGCACCCACTGTAGGTTGGCGTAATTTTAATGCGCGTACAACCGTCTATGGCATCAATAGATCGCACAATGCCCATGTCTATGATTGATAATACGGGTATTTCTGGGTCACTAACTTGTTCAAGTAAACGCCAAATCATGTCATGGTTTTGTTGGTTCATGTGCTTACAAAACTACTTTAAAAAAACTAGGATTTTGAATGTAATGTTAAAACGATTTCATGACATTGCTCATAGTCAAATCCTCTGGATCTCAAGTATTGAAGGGTCTTAGCTTGTCGCTCATAGGGAGTTTTGAACTTGACTTTTGACCAGTATTTTTCTGCTGTCTTGAATAGGGTATTTTTGTAAAGCATTGGATCAATGGATTTTATCGCTTTATCAATGCAATATGGGCTTATTTTTTTGGCCTTTAATCCGAGTTCAATTTTTTTTATTCCCCAGTGTTTCTGTCTGAATTTGCCACCTGCAAATGCCAAGGCAAATCGCTCTTCGTTTAAGAATCCACTTTGTGTTAATTTAAGGCAAATTTGAGCGGCATCATCTTGATTTAATCCCATGGTTTTGAGTTTGTTCATGACTTCGAACTGGCAGCGCTCCTGGTAGGCACAATATTTTTCAAGCTTTATGATGGCTTCAGAGGGAGTGGGAGGCGTTTTATAGTTCATTGTTCAATCATGAGTTTCACAGTGTAATGACTTTGTTCAAAATTAAGGGTTAATGCATAGATCCCAAAAAGGCAATCTACGATGGGTATTTTGCCATTGTCCAAGGTATTACCTATTTGAATCAATTGCCCAAGGTTGTTTATGATTTGCCAAGAAATAATGCGCTCATCCGTCTCAATGTGTATGCTATGCTGACAGGGATTAGGCCAAAGTTTGATGCTTGTGTGCTCAGGCTTGTTAATGTTTTGTACATGCCAATTGTATTTGGAGTATACAGGTAAATGGTCGCTGCAAAGTTGAGCATAATTGCTTATCAGGCTTTGCAATTGCCATGTTCTAACAGAGTCTGGCAGCCAATAATTCAATAAAGATTTTGACACCCATTGATGGTCAATTGGCTCAGGGTAGGTGACGGTAGTCGACTCTTGTAAGTCACTCAAACGTTTGCTAATAAAATGGCCTTTGTTGTTGTTTATGATTGCAGAAAAGGGGGAGGGCAACCCATTGAATATGGATTGGTCAAGATCATCATTCCAATCGCCTAGGATCATGACTTTGGCTTTGCTTGATTGTTGGTAAATATAGCTGTTTAGCCACTCAGAAGATCGTCTTCGGCTATTATAGGCAAGCATTTTTTGGCTGTCGTTGCCAGTGTTGGCTTTTAAATGAATAATGAGTAATTTGAGTGTGTCAATACTGCTGTTTTGCGAAGGGACTAAAATGACTTCTAATGGAAATCTGAGCGTGGAAAAACTGTCTGATTGATTGACGCCTAATTGTTTTTTCGAGACCATTTTGAAGTCACTTGCTTTGAATAAAAGCGCAGTTTTTTGTTCGGGTAAATACGTGCTTAAAAGTCCGGAGTATTTGGGTAAGCGTTTGCAAAGTGTGTCAAAGGCAATGGAATTAGAGACTTCGCAAAGTGCCCATATATCGATTTCGGACGCTGCAATGACTTTGGCAATTAAATGTTGTTGAAGGCTGTCGTTAGAAGGGCCATATCCGTTGGCTGTTTTGCCAAACCATTCTAAATTCCAGTTGGCTATTTCTAATTGATTGTTTTGGCCTATCGAGGGAATACTTTGAGCATAAACCCCCACTTGCTGCAAGAGGAACGCAAGTATGAACAAACAATTATACTTTTTGGTCAACAACTTTTAATGAAACGGTTTTAATGATCCAAGCAAAAATCAATGTAGAAAAAAACGTTAATATAGCATAGACCATAGCCGGTTTTTGCATGTTGTCATTGTGTAAAATATTGCCAGCAATTAAGAGTGCTAGTGCTGTGTTTTGGAGGCCAACTTCAACCATGATAGTGACTTTGTTTTGCAAACTGGTTTTAAAGCTTGAGCCTAATAAATAGCCTAAAAACATGCCTGAAAAATTTAGCATTAATACCCAAATGCCTTGTTCAATCAATTCAGATTGGGTTAAAGCAATGCCACCCTTATCAACAGGGGCAAACATTTTTGTCATAAAAATAAACAACAATAAGGCAGGTAGTAAATACTTTAATATGGGTCTTAGCGTATCAGCGATTTTAGGGAGTTTGTTTCTAATCATTAGTCCTAATGCGGCTGGCATAACTGTCACCAATGCGATGTGCTGAATGGTTCTGATCACAGGGAGTTCTATGACATGGGTTTGGTTGATAAAATAATCAAGCGCTAAATTGACTAATAGCGGCAAAGAAAACAT
>JBEIKN010000167.1:0-4755 GCA_040379725.1 Flavobacteriales bacterium | reverse complement strand
GCTAAGTTTAGCCAAGTTTGTAAAGACCATGGCATTAAATTTATTGGCGCTACGCCTGAACAAATCAATTCTATGGGCGACAAGAGTAATGCCAAAGACAGTATGATCAAAGCAGGAGTACCTACCATTCCTGGTAGCGATGGCTTGTTGAATTCATTCGAGGAAGGTGTTGCTTTAGCTAAAACCATCGGCTATCCTGTTATCATTAAAGCCACTGCAGGTGGTGGCGGTAGAGGTATGCGTATCATCTGGAAAGATGAGGAGTTTGAAAAAGCGTGGGATTCAGCAAAAACGGAGGCTGCGGCTGCATTTGGCAACGATGGTATTTATATGGAAAAATACATCGAAGATCCAAGACATATTGAAATTCAAATTGCAGGCGACCAATATGGTAAAGTTTGCCATTTAAGCGAGAGAGATTGCAGCATTCAACGTCGTCACCAAAAATTAATTGAGGAGTGTCCTTCGCCATTTATGACGCCAGAATTGCGCAAGAAAATGGGAGAAGCAGCCAAAAAAGCGGCTCAATGCATCAACTACGAAGGTGTTGGTACCGTTGAGTTTTTAGTTGATAAGCACAGAAATTTCTATTTCATGGAAATGAATACCCGTATTCAAGTTGAGCATCCGGTGACTGAAGAAGTCATCAATTATGATTTGGTTAAAGAACAAATTTTAATTGCGGCTGGTCAACCTATTTCAGGTAAAGACTACGAACCAATCAAACATGCTATTGAATGTCGTATCAATGCGGAAGACCCTAACAATAACTTTAGACCAAGCCCAGGAAAGATATTGAATTTTCATATCCCTGGAGGGCATGGTGTGAGGGTTGATACACATGCTTATGCTAATTATGTGATCCCTGCCAATTACGATTCTATGATTGCCAAATTGATTGTGAGTGCTCAAACCCGTGAAGAATGTATCGTGAAGATGGAAAGAGCCCTTGAAGAATTTGTGATTGAGGGCGTGCACACTTCTATTCCATTACAAAGACAAATCATGGCGAATAAAGATTTCCGCGAAGGAAACTTTACCACAGCCTTTATGAATACCTTTGAATACAAGCCCTAAGATGAGAGCGTTGTTATTAATGGCCTTTTTGTTTGCTTTAATGTTTAAACTTGAAGCCAAAACCGCTGATACTTTAACAGGCGTCTGGAAAGCCAATATTAAAGGCGTTCAATCGGTTTATCAATTTTCTAAAGACAGTTGTTTGTCAATAGTTCTAGGCAAAGACACCTTAATGGCGGTATATTCATTGGACACTGCTCATGCATGGCCTAGATCAATAGATGTTAAAGTCTTGGATCGCAATACCAAGCAGGTCATATTCATTCAACGAGGTTTATATGAATACTTTGGACCGGGTAAATTAAGGTTCAGATTAGGCGCAGAAGACAAGCCAAGACCAAGCTCATTTTTGCCTAGAGGTAATGAAGAAACTTTGGCTTTGATCAAACAGCCTTAAATGGTGCTGTTTGGGCCGAGCTTTTTTTAGTCCACCTTGTTCATAAAACAACAACGGACAACTTATTTCTTTTGATTAACTTTGTTTAAATTTTAAAACCATGTGTGGAATTGTATCCTACATAGGCCCTAAAGAGGCTTATCCAATCGTTGTTAAAGGTTTAAAGCGTTTAGAATACCGTGGCTATGACAGTGCCGGTGTTGCGCTCATTCACAACGATGAATTGAATATTTATAAAACCAAAGGTAAGGTAGCAGATTTAGAGGCTTCTACTGCCGGAAAAGATGTTGCAGGTCATGTTGGTATGGGGCATACACGTTGGGCTACTCACGGAGAGCCTAATGATGCTAATGCGCATCCTCATTTGTCGCAATCTAAAAACCTTGCGGTTATTCACAACGGCATTATTGAAAATTATGCGACCATAAAAGAGGCCTTGGAAAAACGCGGCCACGTGTTTATGAGTGATACAGATACCGAGGTGTTGATTCACCTGATTGAGGACATTCAAGTGAATGAGGGGATATCAGTAGATGAGTCTGTGCGTTTGGCCTTGAATCAGGTAATTGGTGCTTATGCCATAGTGATATTGGTTAAAAACGAACCGGCCAAATTGATTGCTGCCAGAAAGGGTAGTCCTTTGGTGGTTGGGATTGGTCAAGAACCTGGCGAATATTTTATGGCCAGCGATGCAACGCCTATTGTTGAGTATACACGCGATGTGACGTATTTAAATGATGGTGAAATTGCGATTGTAAAAGATGGTGAATTGAGCATTAAGACCATAGAGAACGTGGCTAAAACCCCTTTTATTCAAAAGCTTGAAATCAATTTAGAAGAGATTGAAAAGGGCGGCTATCCGCATTTTATGTTAAAGGAAATATACGAACAGCCTAAATCAATTTATGATAGTATAAGAGGTCGTATCAATCCTAAAGCGGGTAAGTTTGCTATGCGCAGCATGAATGAATACGAAGACAAATTGCGCAATGTGAAGCGACTGATTTTAATTGGTTGTGGTACCAGTTGGCATGCTGGTTTGGTTGGGGAATATTTATTTGAAGAATATGCAAGAATTCCGGTTGAGGTAGAATATGCTTCTGAATTCAGGTATCGAAATCCGGTGATCTATCCGGATGATTTGGTGATTGCCATTTCTCAAAGTGGTGAGACGGCTGATACATTGGCCGCTATAGAGTTAGCTAAAGAAAAAGGTGCGACTGTATTTGGTGTTTGTAATGTTGTAGGATCTTCGATCCCGCGCATGAGTCATGCAGGCGCTTATACCCATGCCGGCCCTGAAATTGGTGTGGCATCCACTAAAGCGTTTACAGCACAAGTGTCTGTTTTGACCTTAATGGCGCTTGCTGTTGCCCAAATAAGAGGTAGTATCTCTCAAGACCGTTTGCGTATGGTGTTGAGCGAACTTGAGAACATACCAACCTTGGTTGAGCGCGCATTAAAGACCAATGATCAAGTCATGAAGATAGCGGCCATTTATAAAGATGCCCGCAACTTTTTGTATTTAGGTAGAGGGGTTAATTTCCCTGTTGCACTTGAGGGCGCTTTAAAATTAAAGGAGATTTCATACATACATGCAGAAGGTTATCCTGCAGCTGAAATGAAGCACGGACCAATTGCTTTGATTGATGAGGAAATGCCAGTGGTGGTGATTGCGCCTAAACGCGGCATGTACGAAAAAGTAATGAGCAATATTCAAGAGGTGAAAGCCCGTAAAGGTAAAATTATTGCCATTGTAACTGAAGGGGATACCAAGGTGAGGGATATGGCCGATTATGTGATTGAAATACCAGATACCGAAGAAGCTTTAACACCATTGTTGTCGACTATTCCACTTCAATTGTTGAGCTATCATATTGCTGTCCTGCGTGGCTGTAATGTCGATCAACCAAGAAACTTGGCTAAGAGTGTGACCGTGGAGTAAAAATAGCTTATAGAATCCCTTTCAAAACCATGCAAGTAGCTTTAAATAGGATGCTCCGATTTTATGCTTTAGCGCTGTTATTGCATGCATCCAATTTTTCAGTTCAAGCTAAAAATAAAATAGAGCACCGACATAGCCTTACACCTATGTTAGGGCTTGCGAGTAATTCTACATCTGCTTTTTCAATCAGTCCTGATCCTTCGCTTAGAATTGATTACCTCAATGGCGATAATACCAGGATTCCAATCAATTTGAGGTATCAATACAGAATGCGCCATGGTAATAGATTGGGTGTAGATATATTAGGCAATTACAATCCGCTGTATGTGAAGCCGAGTTTTTATTCAAAAGACTTTGGCTATGTTGGTCCGTCTGTGTTGAATCAAAAAGGTAGTATGATTGGCGCAGATGTTCATTATTCAAAAACCATTGACATTAAGCTGATGGAGGTTTTTGGTTTTATTGGCTTAGGAGGCTATTTACAAGAAGCCGATCAAACACTGACTAAAGATTATAGTTGGTATAAAAATGCTTCTGCTGATTTCTATACGTTTGCTGTGGCCGCAACAAATCAATCCGTCAAACGATTTTTACCCATCACCACTTTCGGTTTTGGTGCTAGGTTTAAACACCTCGAAGTTGGCCTGAATTACCAATACTCGCTGAGCAGTCCAATCAATACTTTTACTTATCAAGGGGTCAAATTTGAGAACAATCTGCGTTTCAAAAGTTTGGGCTATTACATAGCTTATAGATTTGAATTTTAGGCGCCAAGATTGAAACACTTATATGCGTTAAACACTGTTTGATTTCTCTTTTTGTGATCCATACATACTAAATCAAGTGTTTTCTAAGTTAGGTTTTTAATAAAAAGATGCTGTTTCTAAGTCTGTCGTTTTTAGATAAGGGTTTCAATGAGCCATGGGTTTTGTTGGTCTTGTTGCTACTCTATTACCTAATAGACATTGAAACCACGCAACCATTAAGTGCCCTTAATGTGCCAAAAGCCAAATATGTGCATTTGGTGCTTGAATGGTGTCATACACATTTGAAACACCCCAATACCAAAAAGCCTACTGTGGTATTAAGGTATTATACGCATAAACAGTTTAAGGGGTTTTATGATCCATCTTCGCATGAGATTGTAGTCTATGTCAATGCGCATCAAACCGTTCAATCTTTAACCAATACCGTTATACATGAATACATTCATGCCAGACAATATACCAAAAGGTTTAACCGATTATACGCTCAATACAATCATGATAAAGGTTATTGGAACAACCCCTTTGAGCTCGAGGCAAGAAAAGTGTCCAAGCAGTATGAACAGCAGTGT
>JBEIKN010000166.1:0-4759 GCA_040379725.1 Flavobacteriales bacterium | reverse complement strand
CGCTCATGAGATCACTCCGTTACTCCCTTCGGTATTCGCTTCGCTCATGAGATCACTCCATTTCATTCCGTTCAGTTCGTGAGAACGCTACGCTTAGTTCACTGCGTTACGCTATGTTGTCGAACCTACAGGAAAAATAAGTTAAAGGGAATACACTTGAATTTCCGGGTAAAATATGGAATTCCAAATAGAGTGAGAGTTAATGTGAAGGTGTGTGTGAAGAACAAATAACAGAGTATGTGTCGCATTCGCTCTCATTCTATAAATTCACCTAATGTCCTAGTAGCAGAGACTCCGCTTTGCTGCGTCACGCTACGGGACTGCAAAAAATAAAAAAATCCCGCTTTAAGCGGGATTTAATTTTTTGTAGTCCGTAGGGGAATCGAACCCCTCTTGCCAGGATGAAAACCTGAAGTCCTAACCGATAGACGAACGGACCATTCGTTTTGGGAGTGCAAAAATAAGAAAAAAAATAAAATTCCAAAGAGTTTTTTAAAATTTTTGATTTAGATTTGCGGCACTTAAAATTTAAACCCCTAAAAAAACATGATACGCGTAGCAATTAACGGTTTCGGCCGTATCGGCAGATTGGCTTTTAGAGTCATGAGCCAAAGAAATGACATCGAAGTAGTGGCCATCAATGACCTTACTGACAACAAAACACTTGCACACCTATTAAAATATGATTCTGTTCACGGCAGATTCAATGGCACTGTCGATTGTACAGACAACGCGTTAATCGTTAACGGCAAGTCAATTGCTGTTATAGCTGAAAGAAATCCTGCAGCATTGCCATGGAAAGACATGAACATTGACGTCGTATTGGAATCAACCGGCAGATTTACAGATAAAGAAAGCGCTGGCCAACACATTACAGCTGGTGCTAAGAAAGTAGTCATCAGCGCCCCTGCTACTGGCGAAATGAAAACCATCGTATTAGGTGTAAATGATAGCACTTTGGATGGCAGCGAAACCATTTTGTCGAATGCCTCTTGCACAACCAACTGCTTAGCCCCAATGGTTAAAGTAATTGACGAATTGTGTGGTATTGAGAACGGTTTCATGACCACCATCCACGCATACACAGCTGACCAAAGCTTACAAGATGCACCGCACAAAGATTTGCGTAGAGCAAGAGCTGCTGCATACAGCATTGTTCCAACCAGCACAGGTGCTGCAAAAGCAGTAGGCTTAGTAATGCCTCATTTACAAGGCAAATTAAACGGTAACGCCATGCGTGTGCCAATTCCAGACGGATCTGTGACTGACTTTACTTGTAACGTTCGCAATCCTAAAAGCAAAGAAGAAATCAATGCAGCCTTTAAAGCTGCCGCTGCTAGCTCATTAAAAGGTGTATTAGAATACACTACTGACCCAATCGTTTCTATCGACATCGTTGGCAATACCCACTCTTGTATTTTTGACAGCGACTTGACCATGGTGATTGGCAATACCATTAAAGTAGTTGGTTGGTACGACAACGAAGCTGGTTACAGCAACCGCGTTGTTGACTTAATGGCTAAAATTGGCAAATAATTAACCCATTCAAATAATAAAAAAGGCGTTCATTTTGAACGCCTTTTTTATTGGTCAAAGCTAAAAGCAGATTACTCTGCCA
Organism: Flavobacteriales bacterium; assembly: GCA_040379725.1. GTDB lineage: Bacteria > Bacteroidota > Bacteroidia > NS11-12g > UBA955 > JABMMZ01. The sequence goes on along the minus strand of JBEIKN010000166.1, from coordinate 3,141 downwards.
CTTTTAACCCGATAACCGCATCGCTGCCATCGGCATTTTTACCTTCAATAAGCACAGCACCATCTGCTGCAGCAATAATGCTTTTAACATTTTGGATGGAATAAACGGCTTGTTTATCAATTTTGGTGATCACAAATCCAGGTTTGATTTTACCTTTAAATGGTCCATCATTTACAGCCGTCACTTTTACCCCTTGCTTTACCTTAAGCATATCTTTGTCCGAAGCGCTCAGAGACTCTAAAACCAAGCCTTTAATACTATTCGACGAAGATTTATCTGCCATACTTGTAGACTCCTCACCATCTATGCCTTTTAAAGTGGCTTCTAAAGTTTTTATACCGCCAGAACGCTTCACCTCAATGGTAATCTTATCGCCAGGTCTGAATTTGCCAATTTCTTCTTGCAAAGCTGAAACACTATTCACTTCTATGGCGTTGATTTTAGTGATCACATCGCCCTTTTTAACCCCCGCTTTATCGCCAGATCCACCATCAGTAACTTCTTTCACCAAAACACCTTGCAAATCTTTCAATCCTTCTTGATCCGCAAGCTCTTGAGTAATATCCTGAATGGCCACTCCCAACAATGCTCTTTGAACTTTTCCGAATTTCAACAAATCATCCATCACCTTTTTAACCAAATTAACAGGTACGGCAAAACCATAGCCTGTATATGAACCCGTTTGAGACGCAATAGCCGTATTGATACCAATCAATTGGCCACGGGTGTTTACCAAAGCGCCACCACTATTTCCTGGATTAATGGCCGCATCGGTCTGGATAAAGTTCTCAATAGCGTATTGATTGTCTTGACGACGCAATAAATCTATGCTTCTGCCTTTTGCACTTACAATCCCTGCTGTAACTGTGCTGGTTAAATTCATTGGATTACCGACGGCTAAAACCCACTCGCCCACTTTACAATCATCGCTGTTACCAAAAGACATAAAGTGCAAACCTTTCTCTTCTATTTTCAATAAAGCCAAATCGGTGGTTTTATCAACCCCTATAACCTCTGCTATAAATGTACGTTTATCATTTAAGGTCACTTCAATTTTAGACGCATTGTCAATCACATGGTTGTTGGTGACAATGTAGCCATCTTGGGTAATCACAACACCACTTCCTGCTGCCATACCTGGCCCTTGTTGAGGCATATTAAAATCGAAGCCATGGTCACGGAACAACTCAAATGGATCAATGCCTCCACCCATGTTGGGCGTTTGTTGTTTGCTGGCTTCAAAATGCGATTTAATGTGCACCACAGCCGGCGTACTCACCTCAGACACTTTTACAAAATCAAAACCAACAGCAGCGCCCTCGCCTTCAATTTGACTGGCAAATTTAGCCTGTTGTTTTTGCATGTCTTGAAAATTGTCAGGTTCATTAAAAGATTGAACCGCTTGATTAATGCCTAGGGCAACAAGGCCGCCCATCAAGGCAATAGCAAAAATTCCTAGTATTTTTTTCATATCTTTAAAAGTATCAATTTCTGGTGCTTTAACTTCAAAATGTATTCCAAAAAGTTTTTAATTACCTTTGTAACGGCAAGCCCATTGAAAACTGATTTCAACGTTTACCTTTATCGATTAACCTGTATTAAACGCCTACCAAGTGCTCAAGAAAACGACATTAAATGATCAGCAACTGGTGAACGCCATCAAACATGGCCAACAAGACGCAATGATACAAATTTACAAAGACAATTACCCAAGTGTTAGGGCCTATGTATTAAAAAATAATGGCAGGCTCGAAGACGTCGACGACATTTTACAAGAAACCTGTATCGTCATTTGGGAGAAAATCAAACGCGATGAGCTTGAACTTAAAGCAAAAATTAAAACCATCGCCTTTGCCATTGCTAGAAATTTATGGCTAAAACGCCTCAATAAAAACAGTCGCATTCAATCCATTGAAACCACCAATACCAACTCTGAAAAAATGTCAGTGAATTCTGACAGCATGCATGCCTTAGATTTAAAAATTGTGGGGCAATTACTAGATCTTTTAGGGGATAAATGCCAAGCCATTTTAAGTCTTTTTTATTACGAAGGGCAAGATATGCAAAGCATTGCCAACATGCTCGGGTACAACAATGCTGATACTGTTAAAGCCAAAAAACACCAGTGTTTTAAACAATTACAAACCCAATTTTTAAGCCGCTACAAACGCAGCGATTTTTAATGGAATACAACGACAAGCATATAGACCGATTTGACGCCTATCTGAACCAGCAAATGAGTTCAGCAGACAAAGCCGGATTTGAATCCGATTTGCATGCTGATGCCGACTTAAAACAGGCGTTTGAAATCTACCAAATACTGGTGAAAGGCATTCAAGCAAAGGAGCGCTCAGATTTAAAAGCCTATTTAGAGGCCAATGTGCCTGAAATGCCTCACAAACCCAGATGGCAAGTCCATAAAAATGTTTGGAGCATTGCTGCAAGTATTGCTTTAATCATTGGACTGTTCATCGTGTTTCAATACAGCCCTAAACAACCTGAAAAGTTGGCCATTCAACCTGCCTCAGATGAACTCCTAACAGGTCTAACCGATACTACAAACCAAAAGGCTAATGAACTTAATACAAGCCCCTCCAACAGAACATTGGCCGAAAAACCTAACAACATACCAATCATTAAGGAGTCGAATGAACCAAGTTTAGACGCCTATGATGACTCACCCGGTAACATAGAATTGGCTGATAAGGACGCGCAAGAAGCTCCTATACAAGATGCGTCTGAAATGGATTCGCCACGCAAGGACCAATACCAATCAGGCACCCCAAAAATTTGGAACCTTAAAGACACACAACTATCCGTCTTGTACGTGTATGATGAGGCAGATAATTACACCTTGAAGCGCAATAAAGCCCTTAGCCGCAAACCAACACAGGCAAGAGCAGAAGCGAAAAAAGCAGACGAAACAGTTGAAATAAAAGATCAGAAAACCTTATTAGAAATCGTCACTTTAAAAGTCATCAAGGTCGAGGACGAAGGCGAAGGCTATACATTTTTCAGCAACAATATAACGCTTTTCCAGAAACAAGTTAACACTTATAAACTCTTTAATTACCAAGACAAATGGTATTTGAGCATTGGCAAAAATTTGTATCAAATCAAAAATCATTGCATCAGTAAATG
>JBEIKN010000165.1:0-4762 GCA_040379725.1 Flavobacteriales bacterium | reverse complement strand
TCTAGGACAACAAACAGTATATTTGCATGGACAAATTTCACAAATCATTCCATGAATAAAGGCGTTGTAGATATTGGCAACACTCAAAATAAATTTGCGGTCTTTAACAACAAAGGGCAACTCATTGCCCAAAAAACCTTTAAACTCATCGATAAAGGCTTGGAATGGTTAAAGCACAATCAAGTGGATGCCATCATGGCTTCTAGCGTAAGCAAAGACATTCCAAAAAGTTACAAAGGCATTCGCATTTACAAAGTCTCGACTGCATCAAAACTCAATTTTTGCAATCTTTACCAATCTAAAACACTTGGATCGGATAGAATCTGCGCTATTGCTGCTGCAGTGCATCTATTCCCTAAAACCCCTGTATTAATATTTGACATTGGCAGTTGCTTAACCATTGATTTTGTTAATGCCAATTCAGAATTTTTAGGAGGCAATATCAGTCCAGGCTTAAACATGCGTTTACAAGCCATGCATCTTTTAACCCAAAAACTCCCTTTAGTTAAAGGTAATATTGCGGAGTTGAACCTTGCCAACACGACCAAATCCGCCATTGCCAATGGTGCATTACAAGGCTTGCAATATGAGATGATTGGCTACATTGAGGCTTTCAAGACACAATACAAGGACCTAAAAATCGTTGTTTGTGGAGGCGACACCCCGCATTTTGTATTCCCAGCTAAATACAAGATATTTGTGCAAGAATACTTGGTGTTACAAGGGTTGTACGCTTTGTTAAAATTAAATGAAACGCTTTAAAACTATTTGTTTTTGCTTATTGACCGCCACATCATTGATGGCTCAAAACAACACGAGCTCGCCTTATTCAACAAGAGGTTATGGAGAAATCGAACAATTCACTTCTGCCTTTGCCCGCTCGCTTGGTGGTGTCCAAAACGGCATTAGAACTCAGAGATCCATTGCCTTTTCAAATCCGGCATCTCTAGGCGCCTTAAAATACGTTGCATTTGATTTTGGATTCAGAGCCCAATACAGCAAATTAAGTCTTGATGAAAAAGCCAGAACAATTTACACAGGCAATTTTAATTATTTTAACTTAGCCTTCCCTGTATACAAAAAGCAATTACTCAAGGACTCTAGCACCAAAAAGAACCAAAGCAAACTCTACAAAGAATACAAAACCATATGGGCAAGTGGATTTGGTGTAAGCCCTTATTCAAGCATCAACGTATCTTACTATACCATACAGAAATTTAACAACGACAGCATCATTGACCAAGGCAATTACTATTCAAAAACAGGTGGCTTAAGCCAATTGTATTGGATGAATGCCATCAATCTAAGTCCTAAGATTTCTTTAGGCATAAACAGTGCCTATGTATTTGGCCAACACAGAAACACTCAAAACTACTATGTCTTTGACACCGGCAAGACCAGAAGAACCTATTTTGATAACAATACCCATCTTAGCGGTTTTAAATTTGACTTAGGCATTCAGATGGAACGCAATCGCGACACCATTGTGCGTCATGATTCTGTTTTTGAAGGCGGCAAAATGGTCTACAAGACTTACCGATATCCTGTTAGATGGGTATTTGGAGCCACCTACCAACCAGGCGCATTGATGCATTTTTCAGACTATAGACAAGTCATCACCCTTAATAATTATTATAGCAGTGGTGCTAAAGACACCGTTGCCAATGAAAACAACATCAAAGGAAGCACTTCTATTCCTTCAACATTATCAGCAGGCATGAGTGTAACCTTTAACAACAAATGGATGATAGCTGCCGATTACCGCAAAGAATTTTGGTCGAAAATGAACCACAATTTATTTAAAGATTCTTTTCAAGATGGATCTCAATTATCTATTGGATTGGCTTTCAGACCTGACCCAGATGTTAACTTTGGTGATGCCTTAAAAGCAAAAGGTAAAAAACAAGCTAAGCTCGAATACAGATTCGGCTTTAGAAGTAAGAATTGGGGCTATTTATTTAAAAACAATCTAGGCGAATTGACCCCAGTACATGAATATGGCATTAGCTTTGGCTTAGGCATCCCTAAAACAAAAACCGACATGGATGGTCGCAATAAAATCCTATTAAAATCATTGTTTAATCTTTCAGCTGAATACATTGTTAGAGGCAACAATGCCCATGGACTGATTGCTGAAAAAGCTTTCAGACTGACCATTGGTTTTACCCTTGCAGACAATTGGTTCAAACAAAGAAAATTCTATTAATGTCTGAGCATGCGATTGTTTAACATTTGCCTTTTTGCACTGATCATAAGCGCCTGTAACAGCGATTACGCCCAAAAAAATGTGGCAAAAATGATGCAAGGCGACACCCTTATCTGTCAGCAAGAAGGCGATAACGTCACCATTAATTATACCGATTCAGGCAAACTCAAAGCCAGAATTAAAGTCAAAAAACTCCTGGGTTACAAAAAGGAAGGCAACGACATTTTAAAAATGCCAGAAGGTGTTAAGGGCGAATTTTACAACGATTCAGGCCTTATTGAAAGCTACCTGAGTGCAGAAAAAGGCGTATCCTATCAAGCCCAGAAAATTACTGAAGTCACACAAAATGTGGTGGTCATGAACAACAAAGGTGAAAAGCTCAATACCGAAAAACTCATTTGGGACCAAAGAAAACAAATCATTTACACAGATAAATTTGTTAAAATCACTACCAAGAATGAAGTCTTAACCGGCGAAGGCATGGAAAGCAAACAAGACTTTAGCAATTGGGTCATTAAACAACCTCGAGGCATTATCAGTTTACAAAAAGACAGCGCCCAATAATATGGAAAAGAAAACCCTTATCAATCAACAAATCGTCATTATTTTATATTTACTGGCTGCAGCAATCTCTTGCATTGAGGCCACAGTTCAGTTTCAAATAGACGGCTGGTATAGTTGGAAGTTTTATGTATTGGCTTTTGTTTTTCTATTCTCTGCAAGCATGTATTTCATCAAGAAAAAACAGCGTTTGACTCAGATCAGCAAAAAACCTTGAATTCAGATAGGTCTCCCCTTCCATTGAATGTTCTTTGACGAAACGCTTAAAAGCATCAATGGCAAATACCAAAAATACAAGGAAAGCAGAAACACATAGCGGGTTTGACAATTAAAAAATCCATTCATTACTTTTAGACTTATGAGCTCTGAGCATAGTATTAGTAGAATGGCCAATACACTCAATGGTGATGGGCACACACATGCTGTTACAATTAGGGCCCAAAACAACAGAAATCTTAAGATCAGCACGCGCGATAAAATAGCATTGTAAGGGTAAATATAGGCCTTATGCTTTGAAGCCCACCTTAAACGCTGCTGCATAAATGACTTGACATCTGAACATGGCTTAGCCACTACATAAGCCTCTGCATGGTTCATAAACTTTACCTGATTAGGTGACGCTTTATAAAATGATTGCATCAACAAATCATCATCCCCTGAGGCCAATGACTTATGCGATTCATAAGCACCCAATTGTAAAAACACATCGCGTTTGAACATCAAACAGGCTCCATTACATGTACTTGGCATGCCATGATCAAGACTCAGCGCACTATAGGCAATCAAAACAGAAGACTCAATGGCTTGAAGCTGTTCGAACAATGTATTTGAAGGATTAAACTTCACTAAACCACACAACATGGTTAAATTTTCTGTATGAAAACGATCAAACATTAATTGAATGCATTGGGGAGAAACCAATACATCTGCATCTAAAGTTAAAATCGTATTGTATTGAGCGGCCAAAATTCCCGTCTGTAGAGCTTGCTTTTTACCAACACCATGACTGTTTATGCATTGAATATTTTCTTGATGCGTATAGGTTTCGCATATGGCAAAGCTGTTATCAGTTGAATCGTCATTCACCAAGATCAATTCATAAGTATCTGGCAAAGCTGATTGCAAAAGCTGTTTTAAAAAATCTGGCAAATGATGGGCTTCATTTCTAAATGGCACCACAATACTCAATCCAATAGAATGATGATGGTCAACGGATTTTGTCTGCATTAAACGACGTTTAAATCCAACCCCGATTAATAAGGTCAAGCCTACATAAACTATAACAAATACGCCAATTAATACATACAAGAACATGCAGTCACACTAGGGTTTTAATTTTAAAGTCAACAAAACCAATGCCCCAAAGATCATAGGCAAAACCACATTGAACACATAGATGATGATCCCTGGTAAAAAATCCAATTGCTCAGTATTGCTTACCCCAGCTGAAAACACCAAAACAGGTACACTGACCCTTATTGCCAAATCTGTAAGGATAAAGCTAGGCCCCAAGGTTTGCAACAAGTATACAGTTGCAACAGCAGCTGAAGCCATAAACAATGAATCATAAGCGCCAATGCCAAACCATTGAACCAAATAAGCATAGGGCAATACAAAACTAAAATACCTTAGCAGCGACAAACCGAAAACTTTTAACCACAACCCTTTTGGTAAGACTTGGTAAGCCTCTTTAAATGCTTTCAAAACAGACCAATCTAAAACAGACCTCACTGAACTCGAATATTTAAGGCCAAGCATAAACACTAACACTAAGCCCAGTAAAGACCACAATAGAACATAAGGCAATTGTACCGGCTGCAGCATCAAAAAAGCTAAGAGGCCAAACAGTAATGTAGCGGCTAATTGGGTCCAACTGACCATGGCTGATATCAAAGCAGCTGTTACCCTATTGTCATTTTTAATGTATACCAAACGCCCCAAAAACTCTCCTGTTCTGTATGGAAAAAGTTGAGATATACTCAAGCCTGACAATAC
>JBEIKN010000164.1:0-4783 GCA_040379725.1 Flavobacteriales bacterium | reverse complement strand
TCAGGAAAATTCATTTCAATTGATTTGGCTTCATGATCAATGTTGACTATGAAATCCTCATGAAATGGAATCAATACATCTTTAAATCCAATGCGACATTCAAGCAAAATGTTCTTAGGGTATTCAAATAAATTGGTGATGGCAAATCGTTCTTGATTAGCATGATTGATCATTGTGTAGCCAATAATGTTAATAGAACTGCTTGGTTGATCACCTATGAAATCCAATACTTTTTTGTTGCACAAGGCCTCTGCCTGTTCAATACTGTTAATATCCTCAAGGCTTATAATGCCTGCGTTGGCATTGTATTGTTTGATTTTAAACGGAACAAATTTGTTGTGGATTTCTATCAACAAGAAATCTTGAGGTTCAAAGTCGTCCTCAACTTGAATTTTAAGTTGACCATTGAAACCATGTGGTTTTAAAACAAAACCCACCTGATGGGTGGGTCTTGAATGAATGTTGTTATTGGACATACAAAAGCGTATTAAGCTTCAGTATTTTCAGTTGTTTCTGGTGCGTCAGCTGCAGCGGTATCTGTGTTGTCTACTGCAACAGTTTCGTCGTTTGCAACAACGTCTTCAGTAGCTTCTTCAGTGCTAGCGTTGGCTTCAGCTTCAGCAGCAGCTAATTTAGCAGCAATTGCAGCAGCTCTTGCATCTTTCACTTTGCTTTCTGCTTCAAGTCTTTCAGTAGCTGATTTTGCTTTTGCAGAAGCTAAGGTGTCTTTCTTAGATTGAATCTTAGAATCTTTTTCAGCTTGCCATTTAGCAAATTTAGCATCAGCTTCTTCCATTGAGAAGGCACCTTTGTTAACGCCACCGTGTAAGTGGTGTAACATCATAGCACCTTTGTAAGATAAAATAGCACGAACGGTATCCGTAGGAATAGCACCGTTGTCTAACCATTTCACTGCTTTTTGAAGATCTAAGTTGATTGTTGCAGGATTGGAATTAGGGTTGTAATCACCAATTCTTTCAATAAATCTACCATCTCTCGGAGCACGTGAATCTGCCGCCACAATGTAGTAGTAGGCCCTTTGTTTGCGTCCTTGACGCTGTAGTCTTAATTTAGTTGACATAACTTTTTAATGTTAAATCGCAAGTTCTCCATTTCTTGCGGGGTGCAAATGTACAACGAATCCTTATAAAAAACAAGGGTGTCGAGCCTTTTTTGCTGCTTTTGTGTCCAAAACACTTGAAATTTGAGCTATCTTACTTAAAATCACCTACTTGAAATTAGGTTTCAAGCAATTTATCAACAACGGTTTTTTAGGCGTTTTTTTAAATTACTTTTGTGCTTCGAACGTTTCATTAGTGGAAAATTTCATTGTATCAGCAAGAAAATACAGACCTTCTGTATTTGATGATGTGGTCGGACAAAGACATGTCACAGATACCCTTTTGAACGAAATCAATAACAACCACCTTGCCCAATCTTTTTTATTCACAGGACCTCGAGGTGTAGGCAAAACCACTTGTGCTAGGATATTAGCCAAAGTCATTAATCAAAAAGAAGGCGATCAAGCAGACCAGGATTACGCCTTCAATATTTTTGAGATGGATGCTGCCAGCAATAATTCTGTTGAGGATATCCGCCATTTGAATGAGCAAGTTCGAATCCCGCCTCAAGTTGGTAACTATAAAGTGTATATTATTGACGAGGTGCACATGCTATCGTCAGCGGCTTTTAACGCATTCCTTAAAACACTTGAGGAACCGCCTAAGTATGCTATCTTTATCTTAGCGACCACTGAAAAGCACAAAATACTTCCGACCATTTTATCCAGGTGTCAAATCTTTAATTTCAAACGCATTCAAATTAAAGATATGGTTGAACACCTTCAAGGCATTGCTGCAAAAGAACATGTTGAAGCAGAACAAGAAGCCTTGCATTTGATTGCAGAAAAAGCTGACGGTGGCTTGAGAGATTGTTTATCCTTGTTTGACCAAATGGTGTCATATTGCAATGGTAAGATTACCTATGATAAAGCCGTTGAAAACCTAAACATTCTTGATAGAGACTATTACTTCAAAATCACTCAATCTATTCTGAATCAAAGTATTTCAGAGGTTTTGGTTTATTTTGATGAAGTGCTCAACAAAGGTTTTGATGGGCAGTTGTTCTTAAACGGATTAAGTGAACATTTTAGACATTTGATGGTCTGCAAAGACAAATCAACAGCACATTTATTAGATGTTGGAGAGTCTCACAAGTCTAAATACGAGGCCCAAAGTCAAATCACCGATTTGAGCTTTTTATTGAATGGCTTGAACATCAACAATCAATTTGACGTTGAATACAAGAATTCTAAAAATCCTAGGTTACACATTGAACTTGCTTTGATGAAGCTTTGCCACATCAGAAGTCAAATCAATGCAGCTGTTACCCTCGAGGAATTAAAAAAAAAAGTGATGAATTCTTAAGGCGTAAAAAAGAACAAGTGCCCAAAACACCTGTTTTGCCTGTTCATGCCATAAAATCTCCAGAATTAGCCAGTCAGGATTTAAAATTACCTAAGATCCCAAAAAAACAAACTGGCCCAGCCATTCAAATTCAGAGTGCTGAAATTCTTGAAACCAAAGAACAAATTCCAGAAGTTTTACAAATTGAGTCTGTAATTGCTAGTCCTGAAACAATCGTTGTTTCAGACAATGCTATTCCCTTGAGCATAGAGGCGCTCAAACAAGCCTTTGCTGAATTTGCTGCTAAGCAAAAATTATCTTTAGTGGCATTGATCAAACTCTTAGAACCCACATTCATTGACTTGGATGTGTTTGTTAAGATGAGCAAACAACAAGAAGAACTCATTGGGGAGACTAAAGTTGAGTGGCAAGCCTATTTGCGCCAATATTTTAGACAAAACAATTTGCAATTGCAGATTAAAATTGATGATTCAGTTGTTATGCAAACCCTTGCGTATACGCCATCAGAGCAATATGCTGAATTGGCTAATGAATCTGAAGCATTTAGAGATTTAGTGAATCAACTTAAACTCAAAATTAAGCACAGTTGAGGCCACCTCCACACATAGCGGTTTTAAGTCTATACATACTGCTGAACACGCTGTTTCATTTACCATTTCTTTCATTGCCACCTTGTGGTGATCATGTTTGGCGACAATGTAATACCATGGCCATGAGCCGTAATATGTATGAACATGACGGTAGTCTATTGGCGCCAACAATTGATCGACGTAATGCTACAAATGGCATTACGGGTTCGCATTTTCCTTTGTATGAATGGAGCTTGGCTCAATGGTCTAAACTGACCTCATTCAATGAATTGAATGCGCGATGTTTTTCAATGTTATTGTTCAGTTGTTCAATGGTATTCATGTATGCCATATTGTTGTTTCTTGGAATACCTTGGATGCAGGCCTTATTTGGCGGATTACTTTTAATGAGTATGCCCCAGCTTTATTATGATGGGATCAATGCCATGCCAGATATCTTGGCATTAATGTTTGCCTTATGCTCATGGCGCTGTCAACTTGAAATGACCAAAAGCCCAAAGTTAATATGGGTCTTTATAGCCTTTTTGACCGCTCTGTTTTGTGGGTTGATCAAACCACAGTTTTTAATCATACCTTTTTCAAATGCTTGGTTAATAGTTCAAAAACGATCAATAAAAACCGTCCTATACCCTGCCCTTTTACTGTTCATTGGAATAGCCATATGGTACTGGTATGCCCATACCTTGACGGCTGAAAACAACCTCAAAGAATATGGATTATGGATCAAGCCCATTGGCATAGAAACCATAGTTAAAACCCTGTTTAAAAATATTACCTCCGATCTACCTGAGCTTTTATTGGGTTGGCCATTGTGCATCGTTTTAGTTACCACGCTTATTGCAGTCAAACACAAACCTTACTATTTGAAACAAACGAGCAAATGGCAATTGCTTGCTTTCCTTTTGTTCTATGCATTAGCAATAGAACGCATGCACGACCATAGCTATTATTTCATCGCAATTTTACCTTTAGTGGTTTTAGTGGTCGTAACACTATTGCAAAATAGTTCAAGACCGCTGCTGTTCATCATGCTGTTGAGCGTCACCAATTTGATCTGGGCTGGATTGAGGATCATACCGAGTAGATGGCAGTCGCCTCATTTGGATATTCCTGAAGCCTTTAACAATCGCGCAGATCGTGATACATTGACCCAACTATTGAAAGGCAGTCATCATTGTTTAGTTGGTCCTGATGTGTCTGGCTGTGTTTGGTTTTATTTTACCCATTCCAAAGGCTTTTCTTTTGAACATGCCGAAGAATTATTCGAACACAATGGCAATGGCACTTGGCAAAGAGATATGAGCAAATTTGGCATTGACTACATATTGATTGACACCTCTCAACATACTCAACAAAATCTACTGGATCATCTCCCTAATAAACAATTGTTAAAAACGGTATCAGGCTTGTCAGTTTGGAAAATTGAACACCCCTAGCAAACTGTTTGTAAAGTAAACGCTATGCCAATTGATTTTCGCTTAAATTCGCATAAATTTAAATTGATTTGTCAATACAAGTAGAACACCTTACGAAGTTGTACAAACAACAAAAAGCCATTGATGACTTGAACTTTACCATCAATAGTGGCGAAATCGTTGGATTTTTAGGCCCCAATGGTGCTGGCAAAACCACCACGATGAAAATTTTAACAGGCTATATTCCACCATCACACGGCAAAGCTCTTGTCAATGGTTTAGACGTGGAGTTAAATGCCATTGAGGTCAGAAAACAAATAGGTTATTTGCCTGAGCACAATCCATTGTATAC
>JBEIKN010000163.1:0-4791 GCA_040379725.1 Flavobacteriales bacterium | reverse complement strand
ATCTAAGAAGTGACGGTCGTGCGATACAACCAATACCGTGTTTTCAAAATTAGCTAAGAAGTTTTCGAGCCAAGCAATGGTCTCAACATCTAAGTCGTTGGTAGGCTCGTCCATTAATAAAATATCAGGATTACCAAACAAAGCCTGAGCCAACAAAACCCTTACTTTTTGATTGTTGCTTAATTCATGTAAGGTTCTGAAGTGTAGTTCTTCGGTTATCCCTAATCCACTCAACAATGAAGCGGCATCTGAATCAGCATTCCAGCCCTCAAGCTCTGCAAACTTTTCTTCAAGTTCACTGGCTCTAATACCATCTTCATCAGTAAAATCTTCTTTAGCGTAAAGGGTTTCTTTTTCTTTAATGATCTGATACAATACTTTATTGCCCATGATCACCGTCTCTAAGACTTGAAATTCATCAAACTCAAAGTGATTCTGCTTGAGCACACTCATACGTTTGCCTTTTTCAATATCGACATGACCGGTGGTTGGATCAATCTCGCCTGAAAGAATCTTTAAAAAAGTAGACTTACCAGCACCGTTAGCACCAATAACACCATAACAGTTACCTGGAATAAACTTGACATTTACTTCGTCAAATAATACGCGTTTACCGTACCTCAACGAAACATTTGAAACATTAATCATAATTTTTTTGGGAGCGCAAAGATAACCAATTTTATTGGCTTTTGAGCAGTATTTAAGCTAGGATTTATTGTGAAGCAGGGACATCTGCACCAAGGCTGATATCAGCCCAAGCATCAAAATCTTTGGTCAGTAAGTCCACTTTTGCTCTACCATTGACCATTGCCCCGTTGCCAAGCATCAAATATAAAGGTGGTTGATTCGCCTCATATGCCATGATGATGGCCTCGGCTGCTTTTTCAGGATCACCTGGCTGTTTACCTGAACGGCTTCTTATTGCCTCTATATTAGCCCCTGCTGTTGAAGCATAATCTTCAATTGTCACTGGGGTTTCAAAGGCTGAGCGTCCTGCCCAATCCGTTCTAAATCCGCTTGGACACACAATACTAACATGAATACCCAAACCGGCAACTTCTTTGGCCAAGGATTCTGAATAACCTGCTACTGCAAATTTTGTGGCGTTGTAAAACGAAACAGCGGGAAATCCCATTAAACCGGCAATCGACGAAATATTGATGATATGTCCTTTGCGCTGCTTTCTCATGATGGGCAAGACCAAACTACACAGTTGAGTCAAGCCAAAAAAGTTGATCTCAAACATTTTTCTCGCAATGCTCATATCGGCTTCTTCTGCTGAAGAAAAATAACCAATTCCGGCATTATTCACTAACACATCTATACGCCCAAAAGCATTTTGAGCAGATTGCATAAAAGCGTGAAAACCATCTGCTTTTTCTAAGTCCAATTCGAAAGAGCAACAGCTTTCCGGATATTGATCACAAATATCCTGAACTGTAGATAATTGTCTGGCTGTTACAAGTACTTTGTAGCCTTTTGACAGGGCTTTTAAAGCCAAACTCCTTCCAAAACCTGTTGAACAACCTGTGATCAACCAAACTTGATCTGCTATCATTGTGCTTTGATTTGACATGGGGTTAATCCTGTTTCTAATGGCACATTACAAGCTGATATGGCCTTAAAACCACCAGCCACTTCTTTAAAATCATGTATGCCTCTGGCTTTTAAAATAGAAGCCGCAATCATGCTTCTGTACCCCCCTTGACAATGCAATAAGAATGTTGTTTTAGGCAGATTATGCATCCACTCATTTAAATAAGCTAAGGGTTTATTGTCTGCACTTGCAACATGCTCTGCCATAAATTCTGCTTCTTTGCGCACATCTATCACTGGTAAATGATGCGCATTGAGTGCTTCCGCAAATGCATCGGCATCTATTCTGTTTACAGTATCAACGGATTTTTGAGCCGCTTTCCAAGCTTGTATACCACCATCTAAATATCCAAAAACCTGATCAAATCCCACCCTTGACAAACGGGTAATGGCTTCTGCTTCTTGTCCTTGATCTACCACTAAAACCAAATGCTGATGAACATCTACAATCATGGATCCTACCCAAGGTGCAAAATCACCCTTAAGACCAATGTTGATTGAGCCAGGAATGTGGGCTTCAGCAAAATCAGCGGCTGATCTAACGTCTAAGACCAATGCATTAGCAGATTCAACTACTGTCTCAAAGTCATTCGCCGTCAAAGGATTCAAGCCCCTTTGCATAACCTCATCAAAAGCAGTATAGCCCTTTTTATTCATTGACACATTCATACCAAAATAACCAGGAGGCGGCGTTAAACCGTCTGTTACAGCGGCAACAAATGTTGCTTTATCTATTTGATTCAAGGCATAATTCATTTGTTTTTGATTCCCAAGTGTGTCTTGAGTTTCTTTCATCATATTTTTACCACATGCACTACCTGCGCCATGCGCTGGATAAACCATTACATGATCAGGCAATGGCATGATTTTATGCATTAAACTGTCATACAACATCCCCGCCAAGTCTTCTTGAGTCATGTCCGCAGCTTTCTGAGCCAAATCTGGTCTACCCACATCGCCTAAAAACAAGGTATCTCCACTAAACAATGCTTGTTCAACGCCTTGTTCATCCTTTAATAAGTAGCATGAACTTTCGAGTGTATGGCCTGGTGTATGCAATAAAGTAATGCGAATGTTCCCTAAAGCAAACACCTCATTATCTTTTGCAATGTGCGCATTAAATGCTGGTTCTGCATTAGGGCCAAACACTATAGGCGCATTGGTTTTACGAGCTAAATCCAAATGACCAGACACAAAATCTGCATGAAAATGGGTTTCGAAAATGTATTTTATAATTGCGCCTCTTTGTTCTGCTTTTTGAATATAGGCAGACACTTCTCTTAAGGGGTCAATAATGGCGGCTTCGCCATTGCTTTCAATGTAATAAGCTCCTTGAGCCAAACATCCAGTATAAAGTTGTTCAATATACATAAAGTGCAAATTTAAGGCATTTTAAGGGGATAGAATAGTTAAACAATTGATAACCTTATAGATTAGGCAAAGTGGTTTCATACTGCTGTTGCCAAGCAATGATGCCCCCTCTTAAATTGTATAAATGCTGAAAACCCAATGCATGCATTTTCTCACAGGCGTAAACGCTTCTAACCCCACTTCTGCAGTATACTAAATAGGTTTTTTCTGGATCTAAATCTTCTATTTTAGCATCAAAGTCAGACTGATGAATATCAAAGTCAATTAGAGCATTTGGTATGATGCCAACAGCTGTTTCCGGAGCTGTTCTAACATCAATGATCAGGGCATCTGAATTGATTAATGCTTTAAAGTCTTCTGGGTTTAAATCTTGGTAGTGCGACATAATTATCTCAGCAAATAAAACACTTCTCTTTCAGAAAAAATAAACATCTGACCAGAATTCATATAACTGTAATTAACTAATACTACAAAATAGGCGTCTTGAGCTGGCAGTCCCATATAGTTGCCATCCCAGCCCTTGGATTGCAAATCACCTACAAACACCAATTCACCCCAGCGGTTAAAAATCTTATAGTCCATGCTTAACAAGTCTATGCCAATGGGTTTATAGAAACCGTTGAATGGATCATCATTTGGTGTAAAGGCAGTTGGTAGCCATAGACGACAATTATTGCTGCGGTAATCCACCTGAATGGTATCAGAAGCAGAGCCGCAAATATTGGTAGCTGTGACCCAATATTTACCTGCTTGACTGACTTTATAGACGTCGTTTACATTACCATCTTGCCAATGATAAGTAGAGTTCCAATTCCTAGCCTTTAGAAGTATGCTTTCTGTTTGACAAAGCAAAGTGTCTGCACCTAAGGCAACAACAGGCATTGGATAAATCATGGTGGCTTGTTTGCTCGAAGAAGTACATCGATTAACCGTTACAGTATAGGTAACTGTGTCTGCAAATAATTGTTTAGGATACAAGAAATTCCCCAACACATTAATCCCTGAAAAAACGCCTCCAGGAACAACTGGCGTTAAAAGTACAGGTGGCTCATTGTTGCAATAATATGGTTTCAAAGTATTGAACTGAGGGTTTGGCATTGGCTTTACCCTGACCTGTTTGAGCACTGTATCATTGCACAAAGTATTTGAAGTTGCCACGTATTGAATGTTGTGCCACCCTACAGTTGAAAATGATTGAACAATAAACGAATCTACAGCAGTAAACTGTGTATCAACCCACCATTGGTGCTTGCGTATGCCATTCCAGTCCGTTGCTGTAGATTTCATCACAAAACGATTGCTCACCAAACATTGAGCAGTATCATTGATACTAAAATCAGCTTTCGGCTTGGCATAAATGGTCACGAAAGATGCTGAAGTGTCTTTACATAAACTATCGCTGGTTTCTATCAAACGCACAGGCAATAAACCCACTTGATTAAAGCGGTGATTGCTGATATTCCAAGATGTAAAATTCTGACCATTTAAAGTCCAGAGATGCGTTTTTAAATTGCCAGTAGGTATCCATGATGCATTGGTAAAATCAAATTGTTGGGCATTGATACATTGATCTGTATCATTTAAACTGAATACAGCTCTTGGCATAGGACTCACAACCATTATTCGCTTAAAGGAATCTTGACAATTATAGATAGATCTTGCAAGCATTTTAACCCAATAATTTCCATAAAACACATAGCTGTGAGAAGGTGATTGAAGATGACTGGTATCTCCGTCGCTAAATTGCCAATCATAAGACATCGCCGTACTGTCAATGCTTGACAAATTATTGAATACAAATTGATTGCCTTTTAAACACTGGCT
>JBEIKN010000162.1:0-4809 GCA_040379725.1 Flavobacteriales bacterium | reverse complement strand
TGCAAAACTACCGACCCATTTGAAGAACATGAAGCTGCATTTACGACAGTAGCCGTTAAACTGATATTTTTCCCTGCACATTTATCATTTGCTGGCTCAATATTACCATTGTCTTTACAAGCAGTAAATACAGTAATTGAAATGAACAGAGCGCTTAATATTAGATTTCTCACAAACATATATATTGATTTTTTTCTTAGTTAATAATGGATTTATTTCTTCAATTCCGCATAGTACTTAAAGAAGTATGGAATGGTTTCAATGCCCTTGTAGTAATTGAACAAGCCATACTTTTCGTTTGGCGAGTGCAAGGCATCACTATCAAGGCCAAATCCCATCAACATAGATTTGATGCCTAATTCAGCTTCAAACAATGCAATGATTGGAATACTTCCACCACCTCTGGTTGGAATTGGTTTTTTTCCGTATGTGGTTTCCATGGCTTTTGATGCCGCTAAAAATTCTATGCTATCGGTAGGTGTTAGAACTGGTTCACCACCATGATGAGGGGTAACTTTTACTTTCACGCAGGCTGGTGCAATCGACTCAAAATGTTTTTGGAACAAATCAGAGATTTTATGAGAATTCTGACCCGGCACCAAACGCATACTGATTTTGGCATTGGCTTTACTTGGCAAAACGGTTTTAGAACCTTCGCCAATATAACCGCCCCATATACCATTCACTTCTAAGGTTGGTCTAATGCTTGTACGCTCTACAGTTGAATACGTTTTTTCGCCCCAAACATCTTGAATGTCTAAATCTTTTTTATAAGCCTCTAAATTAAAAGGCGCTTTAGCCATTTCAGCTCTATCGGCATCCGATACAATTAATACATCGTCGTAAAAACCAGGAATGGTAATGTGATTGTTCTGGTCGTGTAGAGAAGCAATCATCTGACACAAAATGGTTGCAGGATTGGCTACTGCTCCTCCATACACACCACTGTGTAAATCTCTATTAGGCCCAACAACTTCAACTTCCATATAAGCTAAACCTCTTAGACCAACATCTATACTTGGTGTATCATTGGCAATGATACTGGTATCACTCACCAAAACTACATCGGCCTTTAATTTGGCTTTATTGGCTTTAATGAAAGTGCCCAAATTAGCTGAACCCACTTCTTCCTCACCCTCAATCATAAATTTAACATTACAGCTAAGCGAGTTGGTTTGCATCATGCTTTCGAACGCTTTTACATGCATGTACATTTGACCTTTATCGTCGCAAGCACCACGCGCATATATGGCACCTTCTGGATGTTCTTCTGTTTGTTTGATGACTGGTTCAAATGGTGGTGAATGCCATAACTCAACCGGGTCTGCAGGTTGTACATCATAATGACCATAAACCAATACAGTAGGCAAACTTGGATCAATCATTTTTTCGCCATACACGATCGGATGACCAGCTGTTGCACAGACTTCTACTTGATCAGCCCCAGCTGCTCTTAATTTTTCAGCGACAAATTCAGCGGTGCGTTTAACATCAGCAGTGTATTTGCTATCTGCACTTACAGACGGGATTCTTAACAATTCTAAAAGCTCGTTTAAAAAACGGTCTTTATTGGCTTCTAAATAGTTTGTATGACTCATGATAAGTTATTATTCTTTGTTGCAAACCTACAAAATTATCTTGATAAGTTTACATGGGAGTCCTATTGAATTTGAATGACAGTTCGCCTAAAAAACCATTAAATTTGCACGGCCATGAATCAAAACAGAATCACATCGCTTTTTAACATTCAATACCCTATCATTCAAGCAGGGATGATTTGGTGCAGCGGATGGCGCTTAGCCGCAGCTGTATCAAATGCCGGCGGATTGGGCATTATTGGCGCCGGCAGTATGTACCCTGATGTTTTAAGGGCGCACATCCAAAAATGCAAAGCCCATACAGACAAGCCATTTGCGGTAAATGTGCCATTGTTGTATCCGGACATTGAACAACACATGGCCATTATTATCGAAGAAGGTGTGAAAATAGTCTTTACCAGTGCTGGCAATCCAAATACTTGGACCAAACATCTTCAAGGCCACGGCATTAAAGTTGTACATGTCATTGCCAACACAAAATTTGCCAAAAAATGTGCTGAGGCTGGTGTAGATGCCATAGTTGCCGAAGGGTTTGAAGCTGGAGGGCATAATGGTCGCGAAGAAACCACCACATTGTGTTTGATTCCCATGGTTAAAGCGGCATGCGATTTACCTTTAATTGCAGCTGGTGGCATTGGCAGTGGACAAGCGATAGCTGCTTGTATGGCCTTAGGGGCAGAAGCTGTTCAAATCGGGAGCCTGTTTGCTTCGAGTATTGAGAGCAGTGCGCACGAAGCGTTCAAACAAAAAATAACTTCATTAAATGAAGGGGATACTGAATTATCACTCAAACAATTGACGCCTGTTAGATTGATTAAAAATGAATTTTATCAGCAAGTCAAAGCAGCGGAAATGTCTGGCGCTTCTGTAGAAGAGTTGAATCACATTTTAGGCAGAGGCCGGGCTAAAAAAGGCATGTTTGAGGGCGACATGGTAGAAGGAGAACTTGAGATTGGCCAAGTAGCTGCTAGCATAGACAAAATTGAAGCAGCCTCAAGCATTATGCAAAGGTTGATTCAAGAATACAATCAAAGCATTCAACATTTAAACGCCTTTTAACTTGGAAGATTTTCAAATTCACACCCTTGAAAATGGTCTTAGACTTTTGTACAGACCAAGCATAGGTTCCAATGTGAGCCATGTTGGATTTACCATTGATGCTGGCTCTAGAGACGATGGGCAATTGCCTGGCACAGCCCATTGCTTTGAACACATGTTGTTCAAGGGCACTGAGAAACGCAAAGCTTGGCAAATCATTAACCGACTAGACAATGTAGGCGGTGAGATGAATGCTTTTACCACTAAAGAAATTACTGTTTTGTATGCTTCAGTGATTAACCCTTATTTAGAGCGTGCCATAGAACTGCTATCAGATCTTTGTTTTCATTCTAATTTTCCGAAAAAGGAACTCGAAAAAGAAAAGAAAATCATTGCAGAAGAAATCAACATGTACCTAGATACGCCTGAAGAAAATATCTACGATGAGTTTCAAGAAATGGTGTTTAAAGGCCACAGTTTAGCCCCCAATATTTTAGGCAGTCCTGAGAGTTTAAATGCCATACAATCTGAAGATTTACAATCTTTTCATGCCACTTATTATCACCCTAAAAACATTGTATTGACCATTGGTTCTAGTTTACCTTTTAAGCAAGTCATTCGATGGGTTGAAAAACACTGTCAATTGACTATCAATCCAGCGAAAACGATTCAACGTAAAGCCTTTCAATCCTACAGTGTTCAGTGTCAACAAAAAAACACAGAACATGTGCAATGCCATGCCATATTGGGGCAACCCGCCTATGCCCAACAAGACAACAAACGTTTGGGATTGATGTTATTAAACAACATATTGGGTGGACCAGGCATGAACTCGCGTTTGAATATCAGCGTCAGAGAACGCATGGGTTATACTTATAACGTTGAGTCAGGGTATACGGCCTTCAGAGATACAGGTCTTTTTCATTGCTATTTGTCAACTGATTTTAAGAACTTGAACAAAGCGGTTGAATTGGTTAAAAAAGAAATGCTCTTACTAAAAAACAAAACCCTTAGCCCGATTCAATTGAGTCATGCTCAAAACCAATTCAATGGTCAGATCAGTTTGTCTGAAGAAAACCGCATGAATGTGTTGTTGATGATGGGTCGACATTTAGCACAAGGCTATCCGATTGATAGCTTAGAGCACGTTATAAAAGCAGTTAATGCACTTAGCTCGAAACAACTTCAAGACATTGCCAACGAGATTTTTGATTTAGACAAAATCAGTTATCTTGCATACGTTTCTGAATAAATCTGATTAGCTATGGCAAACAAACTTCTTAGAACCATTGCCAGTGGCGAAAACGAGACGCTTGACTTTAAACAAACCATTTCTGATGCTGGTAAAATTGCCAAAACCATAGTGGCGTTTGCCAATCACAAAGGCGGCAGATTACTCATAGGCGTGAGAGACAATGGCAGCATTTGTGGCACCCGTTCAGAAGACGACAAATACATGCTAGAGTTGGCTGGTCACTTTTACTGCGATCCGAAAATTGAAGTCGATGTCATTGAGCACGAAATAGACGGCAAAACAGTACTCGAAGCTACTATTGTAGAGGGCGATTCAAAACCCTATTACGCCAAAGACAAAGACGGCAATTGGTGGGTGTACATTCGGGTAAATGATCAAAGTTTACAAGCCAGTGCAGTGATGTATCAGGTGATACGCAAACAAAACAGAGCCCACACAGCCATTACGCAATACAGTCATCTAGAAGCCTCAATTTTGCAATGCCTTAAGACCAAGGCAGAATGGCGTATCAATGAGTTATCAGAAGCCCTAGGCATAAAACGCAATAGAATTGTCTATAGTTTAGCTAAACTCATACATTTCGAATTGGTGAAAGTCGTTCACCACAATCAAGAAGAGTATTACGCTTTGAGGGGATAGGGGCTAGGGTTTAGTGATTGCAATTCAAATGACGATTGGTTCGGCGTCCTCGCCAACCAATCATAGCGTCCCCGGCATCCGACATCCGGTATACGTCTTCGGTATACGTCTTCGGTATTCGGTATCCATCTCCGGTATACGTCTTCGGTATACGTCTTCGGCATCCGGTATCCGTCTCCGATACCCTATATAGGGGTTAGTGGTTAGCGGACCCACCTCCGTTTCACTCTGGTGGGCGAATTAGGGGTTAGGGTAAAATTCGTCATAAGAAACACCTAT
>JBEIKN010000161.1:0-4835 GCA_040379725.1 Flavobacteriales bacterium | reverse complement strand
TGTAGCCTTATTATTCAACAAACAACTCACTGAACTTCATCAGGAGAACGCTGTTTCTTCTTTTCAAATCGGTGATGTTTATTTGGCTAAAGTCAAAAAAATCATGCCAAATCTCAATGCCGCATTCTTGGATGTTGGCCATGAGAGAGACGCTTTCTTACATTACACCGATTTAGGTGCTAATTTCAATTCAGTTGCTAAACTGACCAAAATAGTTACTCAAGGGGGTTTAAAATCCTCAAACATTGACGAATTCGACAAAGAAGATGAAATCGTTAAAACAGGAAAAATCACTGAACTGATCAAAAAGGGTGACCAACTCTTGGTTCAAATTTTCAAAGAACCCATTGGCAACAAAGGCCCAAGAATTACCTGTGACATTTCATTTGCTGGCCGCTATTGCGTTTTAGTACCCTTTGGTAAAACGACTGCCATTTCGAAAAAGATTTCAGACGTTAACCACAAAAAACGTTTGAAACAAATGGTCGATAAAATCAAACCTAAGAATTTTGGTGTTATCATCAGAACCATTGCCGAGGAAGCACTCATTGAAGACATTGAAATTGACCTGAACAATCTTATTGGTCAGTGGGATACTTTAATCAATGCATCGCGCAATGCTGTGCCTCCAGTTAAGGTTCTGGGTGAAATTTCAAGAACCGAATCATTGTTAAGGGATTTGTTAAACGACGAATTCTCTAACATCCATGTGAACGATGCCGATTATGCTCAAAAGCTAAAAACCTATATAGGGCATATTGCACCGGGCAAAGAAGAATTGGTGAGGGTCTACAACAATAAAGTACCTATTTTCCAACACTTCGGCATTGACAAACAAATCAA
This sequence comes from Flavobacteriales bacterium, assembly GCA_040379725.1. Classification (GTDB taxonomy): domain Bacteria; phylum Bacteroidota; class Bacteroidia; order NS11-12g; family UBA955; genus JABMMZ01. Next base: position 3,992 of record JBEIKN010000161.1, on the reverse strand, counting down.
AGCTTCTTTTGGTAAAAATGTCATGTTCAATAATGGTGCCTACTTAATCATTGAACACACTGAAGCCATGCATGTGATTGACGTTAACAGCGGCAGAAAAACCAGTGCAACAGAAAACCAACAAGAAAATGCGCTAAAAATCAATCTTGAAGCCACCAAAGAAATTGCTCGTCAGTTGCGTTTAAGAGATTTGGGGGGTATTATAGTGATTGATTTCATTGATTTAAAAAGCCCTACGCACAGAAAAGAACTGCTTGATACTTTAACAGCAGCCATGAAATCAGACCGCTCCAAGCACAACATATTGCCAATGAGCAAATTTGGTTTGATTCAAATCACCAGAGAAAGGGTTAGGCAAGAAACCAATATCAATACCACTGAATTGTGCCCAAGTTGTAATGGAACAGGCACGGTTGTCTCTAGTATGTTATTGAGCGACAATATCCTTGAAAAGTTACAATACATTTGGGACAGTCGAAACGCCCAAAAACTCACGCTTAAGGTGAATCCAATCATTAAAGCTTATCTAACCAAAGGTGGGTTTAAAAGTGTCCGATTCCAATGGTTTTGGAAGTATAAAAAGTGGGTTAAGATTCAATCTGAGCATCTATACCACCTAACAAACTTCACCATCTGTAACGAGGCAGGAGATGAACTCAACGCCTAATTATTTGCGTTTGGGTTTTTGCTCTATCAATTCGCCTTGGTCGTTGTATTTTTCAAACAAGACTTGTTTGCCTTTAGCATTGTAATAATGCCACTCTCCTATCATTACTCCATTTGAATATTCGCCCTCTACGTGGGCATCGGTATTGTATAGTCCTGATTTAAATGGACCATCCAATTGACCGTTTTTATAGGCTCCAACTTCGTCAAGTACTCTTACATATTGTTTGTTTAACTGCTTAGGGTCAAAAGGTTGATCTTTTTTCTTTGGTTTTGAGAAATCCTTCACACCCGAGAAATACTTTAAGTAGGGCCCATTCAGTACATCATTGTTGTAATGGTAGATTGAAAGGGTGTCTCCAGCTTCGTTGAATGCTATACTTGCTCCATTGCGTTTGCCATTAGTGTAAAAGGCTTCCTTGAGTATGACCCCGAACACATTGTCCCAATACCTAGAAACACTGTCTAAAGCACCATTTTTATAATAGGTTTCTTCCGCCATAATACCCGTTAAATGGTATTTGTAACATTTGCCATCACGCACACCATTACTGTAAACTATTTCAGATCTTATATTGCCTGCTGGGTAATAATTTTGCATTAAACCATTGGGCACATCGTTCGTTAAAAAGACTTTTTGTTCCAATTGACCATTCTTATAATAGGTCATTGACCAGCCATTTCTAATCCCTTTAACATACTGGTGTATGTATTTAGGCAGTCCATTTTCATAAAGGCAGGTAACTGTACTATCCAACTCATCTTGAATGTATTTGCCAGTCAATTGAATGTTGCCATTTTCATGATAATAGACAAAAGGGCCATTGCGTTTGCCCATATCAAAATTCAACTGTGCTCTAACTTGATTACCGCCTAAGAAATATTCGGTTTTAGTTCCGTGCAAAACACCATCTTTCCAGTTGATTTCTTGCATTTTGGTTTTGTTGTCAAATACATCCAAACTGGTTCCGGTGTATGGCTGGTTATTGAAGTAATACACCTCATTAATGACCTGTAAATCTTGAGTTAAAACCCTTCGTTTGATGACATTGCCATTCGCATTGGCATTGCCTTTTTGAACCGTTTGAGGTGTTGGCTTGCTCTGAGACCATGCTTGAAATCCAAGCGATAAACAAAGAGCAATACCCAATACTTTAGAAATGTTCATGCAATTATGGCTTTACTAATGCTTTGATTTTTTCTTCTAGTTCCAATTCACTGCCTTCGGTATATCCGTTATGCACATAGACTATATGTCCTGTTTGATCCAATAAAATGGTTTGCGGAGGGTTGTTCACATTCATAGCTCTTGCCAAATCTTTGTTCTCATCCAACAAAATGATGTATGGCCATCCTAATGCATTGACTGTCGGACTAACTTTAGAAACTGTTCTGGCGTCATCCATTGAGATTGCAACAACTTCAAGACCGTATTTCTTTTTCCAATCGTCGTACAATTCAAGCACATTGTTCAATTCTTTAATGCATGGTGTACACCAGGTTGCCCAAAAAGATAAGACCATGATTTTACCAGTTTTACCATAATCTTGTATGTTAATGGCTGTACCATCCAATTTTTTAACCATGATGGATGGCATCGTTGGTTTTGCTTTTGTGGAATCTTCTGTTGTGGTGGCTTTTGTTAATGTTGCCAATGAGCAAAATGCTGACAGTAAAAGTAATCTGAACATGATTACAAATAAACAATCATTGTGCCAAATAAACAACCTGAACTTCTGTTAACAACCGCAGGGTTTGTAGAGCTTAGTCTTGCCTTTTTTATTGCGGGTTTCAATAATGTCCCCTTTAGCATTGAACTTCGTATAATTGATCAACTTACCGAGTTTATAGGTTGAACGCTGGGCAACATATCCCTTAATACGACAGACCCAAACGCCATGCTTTAGGGTATCCTGAACATAAGACCCTGTGCATTCTAATGAATCCGTTGATTGGGCTTGAAGGGCCGTCATATACAACCCTATAGTCAACACTAATAATTTATGCTTGATGATGGGCATCATCGGCTGGATTTTCCTTAACTTCAGGCGCATCGACAACTGTTTCAGTAGTTGATGGCTCAGTGGTTTTAGGGGCAGTTTGTTCGCCATGAACAAAGGATTCATAATTGGTTTTATGATCAAATGGTCTTTTACCAATAATGGCTTCTAAATCAGATTGAAACAAAATTTCCTTCGCCAATAATTCATGGGCCAATTTTTCTAATTCTGGGCGTCTTTCATTCAAAAGCGTTTTGGTTCTATCATAAGCTTTCTGAATGATCAATCGCACTTCCTCATCAATTAAATCGGCCGTTTTTTCGCTGTATGGTTTATTGTATGCAAACTCTCCAGTTGAATCATTGAAACTCACCTGTCCTACTTTGTCGTTCATACCATAAATGGTTACCATAGCATAAGCCATTTTGGTGATGCGTTCCAAATCGTTTTGAGCGCCTGTACTTATTTTACCGAATATGATGTCTTCTGCGGCACGACCTCCAAGTGTCATACACATTTCATCCATCAATTGCTCTGTTCTGTATATGTATTGTTCCTTTGGCAAATATTGTGCATACCCTAGTGCGGCAACACCTCTAGGCACAATAGATACTTTTACCAATGGATCTGCAAATTCCAAAAACCAACCTGCTACCGCATGTCCTGCTTCGTGGTATGCTACAATGTTTTTTTCTTCTGGCGAAATCAATTTGTTTTTCTTTTCAAGACCTCCAATCACACGATCAATCGCATCTTGAAAATCCTGCATATCAATTTTTTCCTTATTGTTTCTGGCGGCTATTAATGCAGCTTCGTTACAAACGTTGGCTATTTCTGCACCTGCAAATCCTGGGGTTTGTGCTGATAATTTTTTAGCATCAATATCTTCTGCTAAAGCTTTGCCATGCAAATGCACTTTGAAAATCTGTTCACGACCGTTTAAGTCAGGCTTATCAATTGAAATTTGTCTATCGAAACGACCCGGTCTTAGCAAGGCTGAATCAAGGATATCAGGCCTGTTGGTGGCCGCCAAAATAATGACCCCACTGTCGGTACCAAAACCATCCATTTCAGTCAACAACTGGTTAAGGGTATTCTCGCGCTCGTCATTAGACCCACTAACTAAATTTTTTCCTCTTGCTCTGCCTATGGCATCTATTTCGTCTATAAAAATAATACAAGGTGCTTTTTCCTTTGCTTGTCTGAACAAATCTCTCACCCTTGAGGCGCCAACACCCACAAACATTTCAACAAAGTCAGAACCCGACAATGAAAAGAATGGCACATTGGCTTCTCCAGCTACCGCCTTTGCCAATAAAGTTTTAC
>JBEIKN010000160.1:0-4863 GCA_040379725.1 Flavobacteriales bacterium | reverse complement strand
GTTATGGGACTATGCAGAAGGTGCCATTTTTTCTGGCAATAAAAGAAAAATCAATTTAGGCGGTTTCTTTGCAGTTGGTCAAATGGAATCAGTAGCCTTTTACAATCACGAGACCCTCTATGCCACTAACGAAAAAAACATCATCGCCAACCGATTGATGCAAATCCAAGTGGGCACGGTTTTGAATGCCAGCAATGGGTTATTAGATCAGCTCATCAGTACTTCATCCATCTCCATCTATCCCAATCCTGTTGCACAGTGCATCAACATTAAAGATTACAAAGGCGAGCAAGCGTATTTTAAGCTCTCAACTCTACAAGGTCAAACCATATTAGAAGGTGCTCTAAAGCCTTCAATTGATGTATCAAATTTGCCTGAGGGTATTTACATGTTCTGCATTGACAGGCCTCTCGGACAAAGTCAACAAACCTTGATTGTCAAGTCGAATCCCTGAGCTCACATTCAGCTTCAAACTTGCTTAAGCCTATTGAACTTTTTAGGCAATGGATTGTTCTTAAAAGGTATGACAATCAAAACGATTTCAAGTCAGGAGCTTACACAAATGGACTCACGGTATCGGGCAGCTTTGGTAAACGGCTTATCGGGCTTTAAAAGCGCCAATTTGATAGCAACCATTGATGCACAGGGTCAAACCAATTGCGCCATATTTAATTCAGTATTTCATTTAGGTGCCAATCCTGCCTTGCAAGGGTTTATTTGCAGACCAGATTCTGTCGAAAGACATACCCTTGACAACATTCAAAATACAGGGGTGTTTACGATCAATCACATCCATCAGAACATGTATGTTCAGGCCCATCAAACAGCGGCGCGTTATCCCAAACACATCTCTGAATTTGAAGCCACTGGTTTGAGTCCAGAATACATCGCAGATTTTAAAGCGCCGTTTGTTAAAGAAAGTAAAATCAAACTTGCGATGTCACTTGTAGAAATTGTCCCCATAACCCACAATGGCACCCTCATGGTCATTGGGGAGATTCAAAACATCCTACTGCCTGCAGATTGTCTCCTTGCAGATGGATCAATAGATTTAGAAGCAGCAGGCACTGTAGCCAACTCTGGCTTAGATACTTATTATGCTTGTCAACGATTGGCCAAACTGAGTTATGCCAAGCCCGATACCCTGCCAAAACCAATTTAATCAAACAGCATTTACTGAGCCATTCAGCAATGAAAACCATTAAAAAATCAGATCTGCCCAGTAAACTTTGCGAGGTATGTCAAAGGCCATTTACATGGCGTAAAAAATGGGAAAAAGTTTGGGACGATGTAAAGTATTGCAGCGATAGATGCCGTCTGAATAAACACCAAATCAAATGAGCCAATTGCCGACCACTTTAAGACTCGTTTTAGGCGACCAACTTAATGCCAATCATACTTGGTTTAAGCAAATCCAACAACACGTTCATTACGTCTTCATGGAAGTCAGGACCGAGACCGATTATGCTACCCACCACATTCAAAAAGTCATGGGAATTTTTGCTGCTATGCGTTCATTCGCAGACGCACTAAAGCAGCTAGGTCACAAGGTCCAGTATATCCGAATCAATGACCCTCTCAATACGCAAGATTTTAATGGGAATTTGACTCGATTAATAGCCGAACACAGTATTCAAACCTTCGAGTATCAATTACCTGATGAGTTCAGGCTTGACCAAGTATTACAATCGTTTTCAGAGCAATTAAAGATAGCCTATAAGGTTTATGATACTGAGCATTTTTACAGTCAAAGAGATACTTTAGCCCATCTGTTTGAGGGCAAGCAACAATACCTCATGGAAACCTTTTACAGGCACATGCGCAAGACCCACAAGGTATTGGTTACTGAGGCCTTGCAACCTTTGAATGGTCAATGGAATTTTGACAAAGACAATCGCAAACCTTTGCCCAAAAAGTGGCAGGTTGTTGAGCCCATGTTGTTTGAAAACAATTTACAAACGGTATATGATGATATTCAATCAGCTTGCATTAAATACATTGGAACCGTTGATCCTAAAAAATTTATTTGGCCCATTGACAGAACACAAGCCCTTGCGCTCATGGATTTTTTCATTCAAGACTGTTTGCCAACTTTTGGCGATTTTCAAGATGCCATGAGTCAGCAAGAATGGTCTATTTACCACTCAAGATTATCGTTTGCGCTCAACATTAAATTGATATCTCCAAAGGAACTTGTTGATCAATGTATTGCAGCCTATATGAGCCATCCAGACCGCATCGCATACAATCAATTGGAAGGATTCGTTCGACAAATCATTGGTTGGCGCGAATACATGCGTGGCATCTATTGGTTAAAAATGCCGGACTATCAGACCCTTAATTTTTTCAATCATAAGCAAGCATTGCCTGAGTGGTTTTGGACGGGTAAGACCCACATGAATTGCATGAAAAAAGCCATTGATCAGTCGCTTGATTACGCCTATACACACCACATTCAAAGACTCATGGTGACGGGTAACTTTGCCTTGTTGGCAGGCATTGATCCGGATCAGATTGACGCTTGGTATTTGGGCATTTACATTGACGCTTTTGAGTGGGTTGAGATTACCAATACCCGCGGTATGAGTCAATATGCCGATGGCGGTATAGTTGGTAGTAAACCTTATGTCAGCTCTGCTGCTTACATCCACAAAATGAGCGATTATTGCCAATCTTGTGCTTATAATCCTAAATTAAAAACTGGTCATAATGCTTGTCCTTTTAACAGTCTGTATTGGCATTTTTATGACCGTCATACACCTTTGCTTGCGAGCAATCCGCGTATTGGCATGATGTACCATGTTTGGCATAAAATGGATGACGCTCAAAAAACAGCAATTTTAAAACAAGCAGACTACTACTTAAACAACATCAATCAATTGTAATGCGCACCGGAATTGTATGGTTTACCAATGACTTAAGACTTGCTGACAATGCTGTTTTAGACCTTGCGCTCCAAACATGTGATCGCATCATTCCATTGTATATATGTTCGCCTGAATGGCAGCAAACGAATGCGTATGGATTTCTGAATCAAGGCCATTTCAGAACGCAATTTGTATTTGAATCGCTCTTGGATTTAGACCAATCGCTTAGAGCCAAACAGTCCGGTTTACTGCTCAAGTTTGGTGCTGTCGAATCCATTTTAAAACAAGTGGTACAGCAGTTTAAGGTTGATGTCATCTATACTCAAAAGGCTGTAGCAGTCAATGAACTTAAGTTGCATAATGCGCTTAAATCTGACTTGCAAAACATGGGTTGTGAGTTGATCAGCATCAATAATCACAGCTTATATCATGAATCAGACTTGCCTTTTGCTCTGTCTCAAATGCCTTTGGTATTTACAGATTTTAGACGTCAAGTTGAAACTATACCGGTAAAAGCCCTTTCAAGCATTGGTGTTGACAGCATACCGTCGCCAACAATTGAGCCCATGCAATGGCCAAATCTAGACGCATTCGAAACGTATTCAAGCTATGGGTATGATCGTCGCAACACTGAGCTAGAAGGAGGGCAGTTTGCAGGGTTTAAACGCTTAAATGCTTTTGTGTTTGGAACGCAGGCCATTCAACATTATAAAGACAATAGAAATGCCTTAAATGGCGATTTTAATTTTTCTAAATTGTCGCCATGGTTGGCCTTAGGTTGTATTTCCGCCAAGCAAATTTACCATGCGGTCAAACAGTTTGAGCAACAATACTTAGCAAATGAATCGACTTATTGGTTAGTATTTGAATTGTTGTGGCGTGACTTTTTTATCTTCAGTATGATGAAACAGCCTAATGCTTATTTTTTGGTTTCAGGCTTACATCAACACAAACCACATCAGCCCATTATTGATGAGCAACTATTGCAACATTGGTGCAATGCTCAAACATCTAATGATTTGGTTAATGCGCTGATGACAGAACTCAATTGCACCGGATTTATGAGCAATAGGGGCAGACAGATTGTAGCCAGTTATTTTTGTCATGATATGGGTTTGGATTGGCGTTATGGCGCGGCGTATTTTCAACAACAATTAATCGATTTTGATGTCAGTAGTAATTGGTGTAATTGGGCGTATATAGCTGGTGTTGGCAATAACCCACGCGGCAAAAGTCATTTTAATATTCAAAAACAAGCAGATCAATTTGATGCGGATTATGCTTTTAGACAACTATGGTTAAAACATTCGATATAGACAGTATTGACAGGATCATTCAGATGGCCTGGGAAGATCGTACACCTTTTGAGGCCATTGAATTTCAATTTGGCTTAAAGGAAAATGAGGTGATTGATTTTATGCGAGCAAACTCCTTGCCCTCCAGTTTTAAAATGTGGCGCAAACGCATGCAATCCCGAAAAACCAAACACCTCAAATTAAGAGACAACTCGGTTAATCGCTTTAAATGCAGCCGTCAAAAAGGCACAGGCAATAAGATCTCTAAACGTTAATAGAGTTAAATGCCAATGCCAACCATTCATCCGTTGTCTGCTGAAATCAAATCCATTATTGGCCATGATGTGCGCTTGCTTGAGCAATTGTTTGATGCTCAAAGCAGTTCAGATCTATTCAATACTTTGTATGAAACCTTGTCGTGGCAAAGCCATCAGATCAAGCTCTTTGGCCGCTTGTTGGATCAGCCCAGATTGACTGCTTTTTATGGGGACGATGGTATACACTATACCTATTCCAATTTAACGCTAAAGGCAGAACCATTTACTCAAGAACTGTTGTACATCAAACAAACAATTGAATCAATTTGTCAGACTACCTTCAACTGTGTGTTAGCCAATTTATACAGAGATGGCAGTGACTCCATGGGATGGCACAGCGATGATGAACCCAGCTTAGGCGATCAGCCCACCATTGCATCCGTC
>JBEIKN010000159.1:0-4874 GCA_040379725.1 Flavobacteriales bacterium | reverse complement strand
TGAATTATTTTTTCGAGATTGTTACGTTACAGAAAGGCGTAGGTAAAATTTTATTGGATTTCTCTTTCTCGTTGATTAGTATTTTATTTGGTTTAATTCTACTGCCAATATACAGTGTTTGGTTCCTGATCTTTTCTGTTCTATTAAGTTTGGTGTTTGTAAGTGTTATCTTATTCTATGGACAAAAAGCCCAAACGGCCAATGACCAGACATCTGATCAAAAGTATGCGGTTTTCAATGCCTTGTTTAAAGATCAAAAACCTTCTTTTACCCAAGAGTTAAGGCAGTTCTTAGTGTATCGAAAATCCTATTTTGATGTATATGAAAAACAATACAAGGGTATTCTGTTTTTCAAAATCATTTTCATAGCTATTTTATTGTTTTTAGGCGCATTTTTAGTTCAAATAGGGCAGCTGAACATTGGTCAGTTTGTAGCATCAGAAATCATTGTTTTTTTGGTCATTAATTCAGTAGAGAAGTTGGTCTTAAGCATAGGAACTTGTTACGATTTAGTGAGTTCAATCAATAAACTTGAATCCATACTCAAAACCGATACGTATGATTTAACTGTTCAAAAAGATTTGGTGAAAATGGATCCTATTATTGAGCAAAGCATCTATCAACATTCCAGAGCTAAGCAATTCAATAGGGTCATCTATACACTTTTAGTTATACTCACTGTTTTCTTGTGTATGCCATGGACCCAAAGTGTTGAAATGAAGGGGCAGGTGTCTGCCATAAACCCAGAAAATAAACCTCAAGTCATTACTTCTAGAATTTCTGGCAGGGTTGAGAAATGGTATATTAGAGATGGGGATTATGTTAAAAAGAATGATACCATTGCGTTTTTATCAGAGATTAAAGAAGATTATTTAGATCCATCCTTGATTCAAAGGTCTCAAGATCAGGTGCAGTCCAAAGAGTCTTCGATTAGTTCCTATGAAGATAAAATCAATGCACTTGACAAACAAATAGATGCGCTTAATCAATCCATGTTGATTAAGTCAGAGCAAATCAGAAATAAGGTCAAGCAAAGTCGATTAAAAATTAATACCGATAGCAATGAACTGGCAGCGGCCATTAATCAATATCAAGTAGCGGAGTCTCAATTGAAACGTTATGAAGATTTACTCAATAAAGGCTTGGTGTCTAAAACTGATTTTGAAAACAGGAAAGTCAAATTGCAAGATGCATTGGCCAAAAAGATGAATGCCGAAAATAAAATCAATACAGCTAAGAATGAATTGCTGAATGCTGAATTAGAGCTGAATGTCACCTATCAGGATTTTAATGAGAAATTAATGAAGGTCAAATCAGATAAGTTCAGCACCATTTCATTATTGTTTGAATCAGAGGGGTCTCTAACCAAATTGCAAAATCAATTGTCCAATTATTCTCAAAGACAATCTTTCTATTATGTATTAGCCCCTCAAGATGGTTTTGTTTATGGGCTTAAAGTGAATGGCCTTGGTGCAGTGATCAAAGAGGGCGAAAAAATGTGCGAATTGGTGCCAAGCACAAATGAACAGTCATTGGAATTGTATGTGGACCCAATTGATTTGCCTTTAATTGCAAAAGGACAAACTGTTCAGTTGGTGTTTGATGGTTGGCCCGCTTTTGTGTTTTCTGGTTGGCCAGGGATGAGTTATGGAACATTTCAGGCGCAAATTATTGCATTTGATCGTGTGATTTCACCCAATGGGAAATTCAGAGTTTTGGCCAAACAATCTGGTCAAAAATGGCCAGATCAAATTCAAAATGGATGCGGTAGTAAAGGTTTTGCCTTATTAAACAATGTGCCATTGATTTATGAATTGTGGCGAAAAATTAACGGCTTCCCACCTGATTTTTATTCAACTAAAACAAATACCAAATGAAAATTCAACTCATTCTTCTAAGTGCTTTTGCCTTTGTTAATAGTTGTATTGGGCAAATTCAATTGAACTATCAGGCGTTTTTGCAATCTGTTGTAAAAAACAATCAGATCATTAAAACAGCAGCCAATCAAACATTTATAGCCAAACATCAACTTGTTGCTGCTAAAGGGGGATTTGATCCTGTCTTGAATTCAGAAACAGAGCGCAAAGATGTGTTTCAAAACTATTATGTTCAATCCGCTAATGAACTCAAATGGCCAATCTTTGCAGGTCATTCATTAAAGACAGGTTATGTATATGGTCAAGGACCATTCATTAACGCTTCAGATAAAACCAGTACTAGAGGCATGACCTACCTTGGAATTCAATCTAATCTTTTACAAGGTTTATTGATTGATAAGAACAGGGCCGATCTATTAAAAGCACATCAATATGTCGCGTATTTTAATGCAGAAAAAGCAATTCTAGAAAATGAGCTTTTGTTCAAAGCCTCAATGTCGTATGCTGATTTATTGTATCATAATACCCTAAAATCCTTGTATCAATCTTACCAAGAAATTGCTATGAAACGTCATAAGGCAATCGTTTCATTGGTGGATTTAGGCGAAAAAGCCAATGTTGATTCTATTGAAACTTACATACAGTTTCAATCAAGAGTCATAGATCGACAAGCTACACAAATTGATTTTTCGAAACAATTGTTTGATGTGATTGCGTATATGCAAACACCTCAATTATTTAGTTTGCCTTTAGTGGTCTCTGAAGAATTAGATTCATTGTATGACATCAGTTCAAAATCTGTTTTAGCCACAAATTATTCGCCAGCGGTTAATCCGATCATACAACAGGCTCAATCAAAACAATCGTTATTGCAAGTAGATGTTCGACTTAAAAAAGAAATGCTCAAACCCAAGCTCGAAGTGAGTTATCAATTTCTGTCTTCAAATGCTTGGCAGTCAAGTCTGTTTTTTGATATGAATCAATACAAATTAGGCGCTAAAATGTCTTTCCCATTGTTGTTCAGAAAGCCCTATAACGAGTATAAATTATCCAAATTTGTTGCAGAAAACAATCAATTTGAACTGGACGTCAAAGCCATTCAACTAACGGCAAAAGCTAATTTTGTAATCAGAAATTTTGAAAGCATGTTGTCTCAGGTTAATGATGCTCAAAGACTTAACGAACTCAACAAACAACTCCTGTTTGCTGAGCAAACAAAATTTGAACATGGCGAAAGTTCTCTGTTTTTAGTCAATGTTAGGGAGTCAAGATGTTTAGAGTCTGAAGTCAAATTATTGAACTTAAAAACCAAGCTCATTAAGAGTCATTTTGAATACAAATATCTGAATGCAGAATTCGTCCAGAATTGATGTGATTAAATACGGTTGATTCTGTATTTTTGAACCATCAACATGAAATACTATGCTTCTTGGTGGGATGATTCCGTGCTTATGCAGCCCTTTGATTTTGCTGTATTAGGTTCTGGATTGATCGGTAAGCAAATTGCCATTAAATTAAAAAAAAATCACCCCAAGGCCAGAGTTGCCATGATTGATCGTATGCCCATCTCATACGGTGCATCAACGCGCAATGCAGGATTTGCTTGTTTTGGTAGCATTACTGAAATAGTTGACGACCTTTCTCAGACCCCAGAACAACAAGTTTTCGAAACCTTGCATAAAAGGTTTATTGGTATACAACAGCTGGTTCGAGAATTTGGACAAGCAGCCATTGGGTATGAAGCAACTGGTAGTTATGAGTTGTTTCAATCTGCATCGGCATTTGATTTTGCCCAAGACCACATCGATGTCATCAATCAAAAAGTTGCTGAGTATACGGCGGCTAAACAGGTGTTTAAAATCCAATCAACTACAAACCTCAATACAGGATTTTATGCCAAGGGCATCTACAATCCATACGAAGGTGCCATTAATTCAGGTCTCTTGAATCAAGTCATTTCAGAACAATCCTTAGCCCTGGGCGTATTGCCAATGTTTGGGTTTAATGTTGAGTCTATTCAGCCCATTAGCAATGGCTATGAACTTATCGCGGACTCTGGTTTGATACTTAAGAGTAAGCAATTGATCATTGCTAATAATGCATTTGCAAAAAGCTTTTTGCCAGATCAAGACATTCAACCTGCCAGAGGACAAATTATCTTAACCAAGCCTTTGAAGCAGTTATCGCTCAATGGCATATTTCATGTCGATCAGGGTTATTATTACTTTAGACACGTTGGCGATAGACTATTGTTAGGGGGAGGGAGACAACATTTTAAGTCAGAAGAAAATACCTTTGATTTTGAGGGTTCAGAGTCTGTTAAAAACCATTTGATAGACTGGATGCAGGAGTGGATTTTGCCCAAGCAATCGTTTGAAATTGAAACACATTGGAGTGGCATAATGGCCATGGGGCAGCACAAATTGCCAATTGTTGAACGTGTTAATGAACATTTGACTTGTTGTGTTAGAATGAGTGGTATGGGGGTCGCATTAGGGCCTGTTTTAAGTGATCAAGTGTTAAGTTTGTTTGAATAGTATGAAACTGGATTCTTTAAATGATATTAAAAAACAACTCAATCATCTCAGTCATGAGGAATGTGTTTTGTTGCTCTTGCGATTGTCTAAGCATAAAAAAGAGAACAAAGAACTTTTGAATTATCTGTTGCAATATGCCGCTCAAGAATCGGATTTTATTGAAGCTGTTTTAAAAGAAGTCCGTTTGGCCTTTGCCTCTTTGCACTTAGAAAGGGGCGCCTATGTGTTTACAAAACAAGTGCGTAAAACACTGAGGTTGGTCAATAAATACATCAAATTTTCGCAACAAGCAAGTACTGAAATCGAATTGTTGATTGGGTTTTGTGAGTTGTTAAAGCCCTTTTTGTTAGAACCCAAACCCATCACGGCTTTATTGCTTATTTACGACAGGCAACTCATTCGCATTCATAAGGCCTTAACTAAGTTGCACGAAGACATAGCCTATGATTATAAAAGCACT
>JBEIKN010000158.1:0-4924 GCA_040379725.1 Flavobacteriales bacterium | reverse complement strand
GTATTTGACTGATCTTCTAGTCCTAAAATGTAGCCAAAGACTTTTATCCATTCTGCGCGAGCCAGAGGATTTTGTTCTAGATAATTATCACAAACCAAAATGGGAATTTGCATTTGCTGACAACGATTTACAACTGCCGATTGCTTGAGTATGGCCGAACTGGCAACTATTAAATCGGGCATCAAATTGTACAATTCAGGCTCATTCAATTGGCCTTCCTCTCCCAATTCATGTAATTGACCTCGTGCATTCGCTTTAAGCAAATCCGGATGACTGTAATAGTTGATTCTATCTACACCGATGATTTTGGATGTTTGATTCAATGCTTCAAAATACCCTGCAAAAACAGAAGACAATACCACTATGCGCTTAGGCAAATGTTGACGATCAAATATAGGACCTGCTTGCGTATCATTGTCGTTAAAATAAACCACTTGAAATTGCTGTTGATTGTAGGCAATTCCAAACAGCTTGGTGTATTTGGTTTTGACGAATGACTCGAATTTAACGGCATTGTCAGGCTTAGACTGCGAACAGCCAAGCAGCAAAAACCCAATGATGTATAAACGCCACATTAAGGATTAAACACAACCCCATTAGGTGCAATACCAGCTGTGATTTCTTTTGTTTTAAGGGCGGATGCATCATAAACGTATACCTTACCACTTGAATTAAAATCACCTGCATCGCTGATGTACAATTTGTCATTTTGAGCATCCCAGTTAAGGCCATATACCGCTTGACCACTTGGCAAGACCAACCAATCACTCATACTGCCATCAAAATTCAATTTGACGATTTTATTGTCCCCCATAGAGAATAAAAGGGCATTCAAGCTATTGGCATAGACCATTGAACCACCATAACTTCCTGAATTCAGGGGCCAAGAATTTACGATACCAAAGGTATCATCAATTACCTGAATGGCGCCTTTCTCAATAGTAGCACCTGTATTCCAATCCAATAAACCAGTGCATAATACATAAACATGCTGATTTGCAGAAACCATTTTACTCAAACCTGATGCTGTTGAAACAGAATCTACTAGGCTAAGCGAGACAGGATCAAGCACCATGATTTTTTGATCAAAAGTACTGGCCAATACACTGCTATTAAAAGACAATAATTGATCCGTATTGTGGTGCACGTCTATGCTTGCCTCAATGCTATGGTTATTGGTATTAATCACCTTCATCGAATTACTGTACAAATTACTCAACAATGCTTTATTTGCAGAGGTCTTTAGCACAAACCTAGGCGATGTACAAGCTATACTGGCGACCGATTTAAAATCAGATTGATTGACCACTTCAATTTTATTGGAGTTGTTAACTACTATGTAGTACTTACCATCAATCAATGACATGGATTGAACCACATCGCCCAATGCAATACCATTGGCTGTTTTATAGGCATCAAAATACTGTTGACTCCCTGGTTTATATAAACCAATGCTTGCGTTGGCTTTTCCAAAACCACCTTCATTGACCACAAAGACCCCTTTGTAATCATCGGTTACTATTGTTTGTTGGGCATCAGGTTTACATGCCACGAAGGTTAAAACGAGGCAAGTGAAAATGTAGCATTTAATGTTATTCATAATTGATGTTGAATTTATAAGTGATGTAAAAATTTCTTAGTGGCATTGGTCTGTTTTCAAACACCATAAATGTTTGGTTGCTCAAATTATTGATGCTTAACTCTAAAATAGAATGCCACTGTTTATAGTCGATTTCTCTCGAAACATTTAGCTGCCAAATCAAATACGAAGGCAACAAACCTGAAACAGCGTTATCAGCTGTTGCGAAGCGTTGACCCACATATTGACAACCTGTAGCAATCCGATATTTTTTACTCAAAAATTGTATTTGACTAATGCCTGTATGTTTTGGGGTATAAAACAACTGCTTACCAACTAAGTCTTGATCTGGACCATATACTGCCTTATTGATACAATTAACATACTGATATTTTCCAAACCATTTGATTAAACGGTTGGCCCCTATGTTCCATTTGCGTTCAGAAGACACTTCGCAGCCTTGGCTTTGAACCAATTTAGCGTTTATGGCTTTCCATTGTGATGCACCAACTGCAGGCACCCACATGATCCAATCATTCACATGATGGAAAAAACCTGTGATTGCGAATCTAAAATGGTTTTGTTTGAATTCTATACTGCTTTCTAGTTTTTTGCCTTTTTCTGATTTAAGTTCAACATTGCCTCCACCCAACCAATACAGATCATTAAAAGAAGGCAATCTGAAACTATAGGCGGCATTGAACTTATGTTTCCAATTGGGATGCAAAACCCATTCTGTACTAAAATCTGGCGTAGAAGGTGCAAACTGATGATCAAACACCATTTGACGATTTCCTAAGTGGATTTTAAAGGACTTGTTGGCTAACCAAGAAAGTCGACTGTGCCATGACACGCCAAAACGATCCACCCCTTGTCTGTATCCATCCGTCCAAGCTTTCTGATAAGTTAGATTAAACCCATTAAACCATTCAATTTTTTTATGACATTTGAGGGTATATTGCGACTCTGCAATCAATGACCTAGAAGTATTAAACGCTGGCAATAACAACTCATTGTAGTAGTTAATCATCTCTGAGGTCATGGCCAATTTACTTGTAATGGTTTGTTTATTGGCAAGGATATTCTCATATTGAATACTCGCAATGGCGTTAAAATCATTTTGATATTCGTGATGATCAACAGCACCCATGACTGCAGGCAAATCTCTACGTGTGTTTAAATACCACCAGGAAGCTTGTAATTTCTTATTACTCGAAATTTTATACCTTAAACTTTGCATCAACCCCGCTTGTTGAAAGCGATTGTTTTGTTGACGCTCCATTGGCTGACCAATTTTAAAGGTATTCTTATACTCAAAATCGTTGTCTGCATATTTATATAAGCCTCGAGTTTGCAGCATAAATTTTGACGATTTAAAACCGTAACCAAAGGCATAGTGCTTTTGACCATAACTACCATAGCCGAACTCCCCAAATAACTTTTTGGTATTCTGAAAATCTGATTGAGTAACAATCGCACCAGCAATGGCACCATTCCCACATAAAGAGGCATTAACACCTGTCTCTATAGCCGCTTTATCAATGAAAAACATGGGCAGCAGATTCAAATCTAAAATGCCATTCATTGAACTTTGAAGGTTAATCCCATTCCATAAAACAGCCGTATGTTGAGCACCCATGCCTCTCATGGAAGTGGTTGCTAAACTTCCTGGAGCATACATTTTAATGTACAACGCACTGTTTTTATTTAAGACATCTGCAATACTGCCATCTTGTTGTTGAGGCAAGTTGATTCGAATAGACCCAGGATTGATATGATCTTTAGTAGCAATCAACTCAAAATTACGCCAAACAGAGGTATCTATTCCCTTTGCTTGAACGAGCATGGTAAATAGAGACAGCGCTATTAGGCATAATTTTTTCTTCATTCCTGTTGTTTAACAGACTCATGGCGAAAAAAAATGAAATGCACAGACGTTGTGAATGACACCTCAGACCTTTTCACCGAAAGTCTTGATTCAATTGGTATGGCAGGTCTTCTGACTTACACTCAAACTTTTGGAACCTTCCCATCTTTAATAGACAGTGGCATAAGTCCAAAAATCGCACAAGGCGAGTGTTTACAGCATCGGGAAATGTCTGGGATTTACACCCAATTCCCTTTTAATTTCAATTGACTTTGCCAGTCAATCAAAAACCAATACCGATTGCAAATATAGAACTTTAAGTCAAGGCTATTTTTTTTTGTTGAATTATTTTTCAACAATCATGAAACAAAACACAGACAAGCACCTCTGCAATTTATAGGCACTTATTCACAAAATGGGATAACTAAATCCAATGAACGCGAGGTGTAACAGACCAAATTGAATATTTTTGTACGAATGCGCAGTCTGCTTTTATTACTATTGTTTTGTTTTAATGGAATGGTCTTTGCTCAGGACTGGACGCTTGTTAAAGGGCGTGTTTTAGACTTAAAAACAGGAGAACCAATGTCTGGCGCAATGGTGCATTTTATTGGCACAGAACAAAGAGCTTTTAGTAATTTCGAAGGGTATTTTCAAATTAAAACGCAATTAAATATTGATAGCTTAGAAATTACATATGTGGGGTATTCCACTCAATATTTCAGAATTCAAATTGGCAGCACCCAATACCTTAAAGTGCAAATGGTGGTTAAGGAAACCACTTTAAAAGGTGTTAAAACATCCAATAAAATCAACAGGGCGATAATGGTGATTGAAAAAGCCCAGAACAATAAACAACAGTTCAATTTCGAAAAACTGGATGCGTTTGAATGTGAAAGCTTCACCAAAATTCAAATAGCTGTCAACAATGTTTCCGAAGAACTCAAAAACAAAAAATTACTCAAACAGGTTGAAGGCATTTTTGATACCATCTCCTATTTGAGCGAAGAACGCGACAAACTCGTGTTACCCATATTTTTATCTGAAAACTTGAGTCAGTTTTATTACAGAAAAAATCCGAAACAAAATAAAGAGGTCATATTGGCTTCCAGGGTAAAAGGGGTTGGTGTAGAAGACGGTACTTTTTTGTCTCAACTATTGGGATCAACCTTTCAACAATACAATTTCAATGACAACATCTTACCCATTTTGGAGAAGAGTTTCATATCCCCTATCAGTAAATCAGCTTTTACCTATTACAATTATAAACTGGTGGGTTCACATTATCCAGAGGGCAGTCGCAAGAAAATCTATCAAATTGAAGTCACGCCCAAAAACCCATTAGATTTAGTCTTTACTGGGTATGTTTGGATAGAAGATTCAACGTTTGCCTTGAGGTCTTTGTCATTAAGCATTACCAATAAAGCCAACTTAAATTTTATTGAGAAATTAAAAATCACTCAAGAGTTAGCCCCTAC
>JBEIKN010000157.1:0-4935 GCA_040379725.1 Flavobacteriales bacterium | reverse complement strand
TGCCGGCCATAGGTATAATGATATTCATACTAATGTTTTTATTGTTTGCCTGTGTGGCCATAACCACCAGCGCCTCTTTCGGTTTCAGATAATGTAGTATCAGGTTCAAATACGGCTTGTATACATGGCGCAATGATCATTTGAGCTATTCTATCGCCATTTTCTATTTTAAAAGTTTCATGACCCAAATTGATCAATAGTACTTTTATTTCACCCCTATAATCGGCATCAATGGTTCCTGGACTATTCAATACAGTAATCCCATGTTTAAGGGCTAATCCGCTTCGGGGTCTAATTTGAGCTTCATAATGTTCAGGCAGTTCAATAAATAGCCCAGTTGGTATAAGCACACGCTCTAAGGGCGCAATGTTTACAGGTTCTATAAGATGAGCGCACAAATCAGCTCCAGCAGATTGTTCAGTCTGATAGGCTGGTAAAGGATTTGAACTGTTATTGATGATTTTAACTTTCAAAATAAGGCTGCAAATTTAATGAATTTTAACTTTTGGTTGTTGTATCCAAATGATTAATAACAATAAGCCTATGCCTAGCAAATGTAATCCTTCAGTCAACAAGGTGTTTAGGCCAACACTGAAGTGTTCAACCAAGAACCAAATAGCAATGGCGGCCACGATGTTGATGAGATAAGAAACAATTTGGTATGGCACCGGATAGTGTTTTTGCCCTAACACATAAGAGGCAATACACATACTCGCATACACCAGTAAGGTTATCCATGCACATGCTACAAACCCATACATCGGGATAAAATAGAGGTTGCCAATAATGGTGATGCATGCACCTGCAATAGCCACGACAGCTCCTGTTTTGGTATTATTGGTAAAACGGTACCAAATACTCAGATTATAATAAATGCCTAAAAACAAATTCGCCAACAGTAAAATTGGCACCACATAAAGTCCTTTGCCATCTTCAAAAAATGCTTGATTTCTGATGAATAAATGGGCAAGTCCTTGTATGTAAAACATACAGATCACAAAAATCATTAAACACACTGCTATGAACCAGTACATGATTTTAGCATAATTTTCTTTGGATGCATGGTTGTCCGCTTGTTTGAAAAACAAAGGTTCTGCCGCAAATCGATAGGCTTGCACAAACATGGTCATGACCATAGTGAGTTTGTAAAAAGCGCCATAAATGCCATTTTGATAAGACCCTTCTGCATCGCTTAATAGCATTTTAATTAAAGTCCGATCAAGCGTTTCATTGACAATGCCTGCAAGACCAACAAATATGAGAGGCCATGTATAGTGTAACATTGATTTTAGCAGTGTTTTATCAAATGGTAATCGGATATCAAATGCTAATGGACTAAGTAATACAAAGGAGGCAACGCTTGCTATGGCATTAGCCAACAGAATAAGATTCACCTGACTTAAGTGCACTAAAGCATCAGGTGTTTGGATTAAAAAAAACAGATTCAATGACACATTGATGCCAATATTAAACAACTTAACAAAGGCATATTTGAGTGGCTTTTCCTCATGTCTTAATCTGGCAAAAGGCAAAGCCGACAAGGTATCAAAAACCAAAAAAATCAGACAAGCATACAAATAATCTGCATGTCCAGGAAAGCCAATTTCAGGGGCAATAAAAGGTGCTAAAACATAGCCGATTAGAGCAAACATAAGCGTACTGATCAACAACGTTTTTTGAGCATTGGCAAATACCAATTTGGCATCATTGCCTTTGCGAATAAAATAGAAGTAACTGGTTTCCATACCGTAGGTCAAAACCACATTCATAAATGCCATAAGGGCAAATACACTGGTGATATCACCATAGGAGCCTACTGTTTTAAGATAGCTGGTATGAGGGATCACCAATAAAAAATTGATGAATCGCCCCAACATGGAGCTCAGACCATAGATAGCGGTTTGAGAGGCAATCTTTTTTAGCAGTCCCACAATAGGACAAAGATATTAATTAAAAAGTGCCGCTGTTTAAAATGATTTCAACAGGTCCCAACTTTTGTCTGCCAACAATGTAGCCGAGCAAACATAATGCTCATAGGCTCTTTTGAGTCCCCATTCGTGCGGCGCTATTAATGACAAAACCGTTTTGCCTTTGTGTTCATACACATGATAAGTTGTACCTACTACTGGCTCGAAGTTGATATCTGCTTCGTAGATTTTTTTAGAAATTAAAACCCGCTCTTCAATTTTTTTGGCCTGGTCAATCAATAATTGAGCCTGTTGTTTGAGCATTTCAATCTGTTGATTGGCTTGCAAATGCATGGTTTCAAAAGCAGTAGCTTTGATCAGCCTTTTGTCGACTGCTTCGATTTTTGGCGATGAAACAGACAACGGAATGGGCGAGAATTTATCGAGCCCTTGGTATAGGGCATCGTGTTTAAGTGGATCTTTTTCTTGCTCGTCATTCATAAAGCTCATGTTTGTAAAACACTTTCAGATTAATTTTGTTTAGATAATATGCAAAGAATAATCATTTATATGGGAATACTCAGTTTTTTAAGTTCATGTTTTGTAGGCAAAACCAAACGCATAGACACCGCGCTTACCGATTCAAGCGCTAAATCAGTATACGATATTCAAATCAAAACCCTTGATGGCAAAGGGGTCATTAAGATGTCGGATTTTAAAGGCAAATACATTGTAGTGGTAAACACTGCCAGTGCATGTGGATTTACCCCTCAATACAAAGATTTGCAAGCATTTCATACGCAGTACAAAGACAGCAACATCGTGGTAATAGGTTGTCCTTGTAATCAATTTGGCAATCAAGAGTCAGGCACGGCAGCAGAAATAGGCAGCTTTTGCGAAAAAAATTACGGTGTAAACTTTCCAATTACTGAAAAAATCAATGTTAAAGGCGAAGGGCAACATCCTTTGTATGCTTGGCTAACTCAAAAAACCAATAATGGTGCCTCAGACTTTGAAGTAAAATGGAACTTTAATAAATTCATCATTAATCCTCAAGGTCAATTAACCTATTATTTTGGCTCAATGGTGAAACCTCAAGACTCAGAATTCAAGAAAGCCTTGAACATTCATTGAGGTCATGTGACGGCTCTAAAATAGAGTATAGAGGCAATTAAGAGCAAATTGAGCAACTCTTTAAACCAGTTGATTTTACTGTTGGTAAAGTAAAAACTAAAGGCATATGCCAGCGGTAAACTTAAGAAAGAAAATTCTTGACGCGCATTCTGTTTGCCCGTGCTCATTAGGATGGTGCTTGTAATTAAAAACAACATCATGTATTGGATGAAACGCCTCTGCTTGGTGGAGTTCCTGTAAAAGTTTCTGTACATTCTAATAACCGCTAACAAACCAATTAAACCTAATCCTGGTAGAGCAGAATACAGCGCCCAATTCGGGTTATTAAAGTTGCCATAATCAGGAAAAAAGATATGGAAAGGCAAAAAGCCATTGTTGATCAAATAGTTGACCATAGTGGCAATGTACAAGGGCATAATAAAGCCAAATAATGCAGAAAGGTTTTCTTTAAAATTGAACGGCCTAAACAAGTTGATACCAATCAAAACTATCACAAAAAATGTGATGTAAGTAGTATTTAATAAAGCGCTTAATCCAGCAAGTGTAGAAGCAGAAAAAATAGCAATATTTGTATTGTTGGAATTGTATAGTTTTAAAATTGACCCTAAAGAAATGGTCATAAAAAGGTTCACAAAAATGACTGGACCAGCGTAAAATTGGTCAACAAATACTGAGTTTAATAACACAAAAAAGTAGGCCGGTAAAAACGATGGGGTGATTGACAATTCATGCTGGATACAGATTTTATTAAAAATCAATGCTGTAGCATAAATAAAACCTGTAGAAATAACGAATCCTATGGCAGAATAATGGTTTAACACATTAAAAAAAGCGGCTAAATAATTGATATCAATCGCTGCTGTGTTATTGACATATGGCACAAATAAACCAGTAGTTCTTATGATGAGGGTAAACACCAATAAAAAGATGGCGTTTTGATTATAATTGGTTGAAAATAAGCGTATCAATAGATCAGTTTTATATAGGTGAAATCTCTGTTTTGGTTGATGGGTAATACCATGCTGTTGCCGCTTACCTGACTGTATTCAGATGGTATCACCATAGCATAATATTGTTCGTTGTTTAATACAATTTTTTTGGTAAAAAGGCCATTGGGTTTAAAGCTGACTTGAATGATGTCAGAGTTGGCACTGATTCGGTCATTGTACAGGATGTGAAAATCATGCTCATTGACCATCACAACAATGCCATTATAATAGCCACCATCGTTGATAGACGTTTGATTTTTGGTGATTATATTTGACCATTCTTCTGAACCATCTGCTTTAATGCTAAACACCAACACTTCGTCGTTGTTAAAGATTCTGGCATAGGTACTTTGAGGAACGCCATTGACATAAAACACATCACTTTGGGTGGTGATGAACATGCGCTCGCAAATCAATACACAGCCCATATCCGCTTTAGGAATCAGTTTTTTTATTTTAAATTTATTAAGGTTGTCGCCATTTTTTTCATACTTAGCCCCCATGATTTGGCTAACCATTTTTCGGTCAATGGGATTGATGCTTTGATATACAGTCGAAAAGCTTTTGCAGTCTATGGTTTTAGTGCCATAAAATTGGTTGTCATCTTCGTCGGCATAACCACCAAGATAAGCCATATGCATGCAATGTTTAGCGGGATTATAGGCCAATTGGTAAGCACTTATAAAGCTGGCATTGTTGTTCAGTGTTTCAAGTTTTAAATCAGCTTGTTTGGTATTGACACAAACAGTATAGTGTGAAAAATCTGATGCTGTTTTGCTTTTAACATCAATGGCATGGGTAATAATGGCATACAAATTTCCAGATGAGTCCATTTCTGAATCCCCCACATAAAGCTGGTCAAAGGGTTTTTTGATAATGCCTTTTCCGCGATACAAATTTTTAGC
>JBEIKN010000156.1:0-4959 GCA_040379725.1 Flavobacteriales bacterium | reverse complement strand
GTGCTGTTTCGAAACATTGGTCAAATAGCTGATCAAGCTGGTCTTGAAGTCTATGTGATTGGCGGATTTGTGCGCGATACATTGTTGTACAGGCCTTCAAAAGACATTGATATCGTTGTACTAGGTAGTGGAATAGCATTCGCTAAAAAAGTAGCCGCCCATTTAAAACAGGTTAAGCTGAGTTATTTTGACCATTTTGGGACTGCTCAAATCATTTATCAAGACATCATTCTTGAATTTGTTGGCGCTCGTAAAGAAAGTTACAGACAAGATAGCAGAAATCCTATAGTTGAATCAGGCACCCTAAGAGATGATCAAGAACGCCGAGACCTAACCATCAATGCGATGAGCATCGGTTTGAATAGCCATAATTTTGGACAATTAATTGACCCTTTTAATGGTTTACAAGATTTAGAAGATCAGCGCATCAAGACACCTCTGGATCCTGATAAAACGTTTAGCGATGATCCTTTAAGAATGTTAAGGGCCATTCGATTTGCAGCTCAATTGGGCTACAAAATTGATGATGAAACGTTTCATGGTATTGAACGCAATAAAGACAGGATCGGCATCATTTCTCAGGAGCGCATAACAGAGGAACTCAACAAAATCATTCTGTCGGCAGTGCCATCCATTGGTTTTGAATATTTGTTCGATAGTGGTTTGTTGCATTTGATATTTCCGGAGATGGTTCAATTGTATGGTGTTGAAACCATCAATGGATTAAGTCATAAAGACAACTTTTATCATACTTTACAAGTGCTTGATAATTTGGCTTTATTAAGCCCTGATTTGTGGTTGCGCTGGGCGGCCATTTTACATGATATTGCTAAACCTGCAACCAAACGATTTGAACCAGGCATTGGTTGGACTTTTCATGGACATGAAGATAAAGGCAGTCGAATGGTTAAGCCAATTTTTAGCAAATTGAAATTGCCTCTGAATGAGAAAATGAAATTTGTTCAGAAATTGGTGCTATTGCATTTAAGGCCAATCGTGCTTTCTCAAGATGTAGTGACGGACAGTGCTGTTAGGCGTTTGATGATGGAAGTAGGCGAAGATATTGACGCTTTAATGTTGTTGTGTAAGAGCGATATTACCAGCAAGAATGAAAAGAAAGTAGAAAGGATCAAAAAGAATTTTGCTTTGGTCGAGCAAAAAATGAAGGCTGTTCAAGAAAAAGACCATCTGCGCAATTGGCAACCGCCCATTTCGGGGAATGATATACTTAGTTTGTTTGAGATCGTTGAGAAATCTCATATAGGAGTGCTCAAGTCAGCTGTAAAGACCGCTATATTAGAAGGTCGATTAGCAGATGATCAACAAGCTTGTATTGAGTTTCTAAAACAAGAAGCCAAAGCCCTTAACATTTCTGAAAAATAATCTTACATTTGTGCAGTATGATCTACCGTTTCAAAGTATGGTTTGAAGAGGAGGAAGAAGTCTACAGAGTGATTGACATTCATCCCGCTTCAAGTTTTTTAGACTTTCATAATGCCATTTTAGACTCAATTGGCTTTAAAAAAGACATGCCAAGTGCCTTTTATGTCTCTGACGATAATTGGCGTAAAGGCAAGGAGATTAGTCTGACGGATCCCTCTAAACTTAAAATGTCAGACGTTAAGCTTAGGGATTGCATCAACGATCCTCACCAAAAATTTGTTTACATCTCTGATTTTATTGAACAGTGGACATTTTGTATAGAATTGCAAAATATCAATAATGATGCAGAAGGCGTGAAATATCCTCATGTATTTAAAACTGTGGGGAAGGCGCCCAAGCAACAAGAGGGGCTCAGCCGATTTAAAACAGTTGATGAAAACGAGTTTGATGAAATCGCCAATAAATTGGTGAGTAAACACGCGCCTATGGTTGACGAAGATTTTGACGAAGATGGATTTGGTCAAGAGGGCGATGATGATGATCAAGAAGGTGATGAGTTTTCTGATGAATTCAGTGGCTCAGCGGATCATTATGATGAATAATCTCAGTTAAACAGTATGGCATTCAAAGTTAGCTTTCTTGGAACAGGTACCTCACAAGGCGTTCCTTTGATTGCCTGTACCTGCAAAGTTTGTAATAGCTCAGATTCTAGAGACAAGCGATTGCGTAGTAGCATAAAAATTGATTATAACGGTGCTGTCATTGTCATTGATTCTGGTCCTGATTTTAGACAGCAAATGCTCAGATCCAATACAGCTCGATTGGATGCTTTGTTGTTTACACATGAACACAAAGATCATATCGCTGGTATGGATGATATCCGTGCGTTCAATTACATCTTAAATCAAGCTGTTGATGTGTATGCACACGCAAGGGTTCAAGAAGCCCTTAAACGCGAATTTCAATACATCTTTGCGGAGTTCAAATACCCTGGAGTGCCAGAAGTTAATTTACACAATTTAGAGGCTAGTAAGCCCATCGATATTGCAGGTCTCAGTATTATGCCCATTGAGGTAATGCATTATAAATTGCCTGTTTTAGGGTTTAGAATGAATGATTTTACCTACATCACTGATGCCAATTTTATATCAGAATCCAGTAAAGCATTGATTAAAGGGAGCAAGGTTTTGGTATTAAACGCCCTCAGACATGAAACCCATATCAGTCATTTTACATTACAAGAAGCCATTGAATTGGCCAAAGATTTAGAAGTTGATAAGCTCTATCTCACACACATCAGTCATCAAATGGGTTTACATCATGCCATTCAATCAGGTTTGCCAGACGGTGTTCATCTAGCTTATGATGGATTAGAGTTGCTTATGGATTAAGGCTTGGTAAAGTTTCTCCCATTCTTTACTTACTTGAGTATTCTCATAATGAGCCATCGCTGTAGCTTGGCCTTGAATCGCAATTTGATGTCTCAAATCAGCGTTTGATATGAGTGAAACAACTGCATCCGCAAAACTTTCCGCATCTTGAGCAATCAAGCAATCGCGACCATGTTCGATTAATAAACCATTGGCACCCAATTGGGTCGTCACAACTGCTTTGCCTTCCATCATGGCCTCAATGGTTTTCATGCGAATACCACTGCCACTGTTTAATGGAACCAACAATATACCTTTGTCTTCTGTAAAACCTTTTGCAGAATCCACTTCACCTGTAACATTAAACTGCTTGTCTTGCCAATTGAAAAATTGGAGAGGCATAGATTTGCCTGCCATAAAAAATTCTGCTTTAGGGAATTTGGCTGTTACGATTGGCCATACTTCGTCATGAAACCATTGCATAGCTTGTTGATTCGGCAACCAATTCATATAGCCTAAATGGTATAATTTGTCATTAGGTGTTTTGAAGGCTTTTGCCTGATAGACAATCCCTCCTGGCAATTGCGTTAAATGACCTTTTAGTCCCCAAGTCTGCACATCGTTTAAGTCAAGTGGCGAAATGCAAACAACGGATTCAAATAATTGAGCGATGTTGGTTTCAAAGCTTTTTAAACGCCTTGCTAATAACCTTAGATACCATTTTTTCAAAGGGTTACTGCTATGGTCTGATAACAATTCCCAAATCTTATACTCAATGTTATGACCACGGTAAATACAAGGCAAATCAGTTCTAATCCATTGTCTGTATTGAGTGGTAAATAAACTTTCAAAATGTATTAAATCAAATGCTTCTTTGTCTAAGATACTTTGAATCAGTTGGGTAAAACCCTGATGAGTAAAACGCTCTATGTGGTAAGATTGTTTGCTCAATAGATTGACAAATGCCTTAAGAGGACTCAAGCTCGTATCGATGTCAAATGTGTGAACACTTTTGCAGAAACCAAAAGCATTTTGAATGCTTGCTTGGTCAACATAATGCTTATTGGTATTTAAACTGACAAAATGGATTTCTATGCCTAATTGGCTTAAACCCAATAGCATGTTGTAGCTAGCAATTGCGCCACCATCTTTCAAGGGCCAAGGGACTCTATTGCCAATAACTAAGACTTTCAAACGCTTCAAATTTAACCAAATTCTGAAGCTGTCAGGAAATTTTAAAAAATATTTTGTTTTTAATCATTATTCATTACCTTTGCAGTCCTATTTTTAGAAAATGGCAAATCACAAATCATCGATCAAAAGGATCAGACAAACAGAAGTAAAGAACGAAAGAAACCGTTACCAACACAAAACAACTCGTAATTTGGTAAGAAAACTTCGTGAAACAACTGATAAATCAGCTGCAACTGCATTGTACGTTGAAACTGCTAGTATGTTAGACAAATTAGCAAAACGTAACGTTATCCACAAAAACAAAGCTTCAAATTTGAAGTCTAGTTTGTCAGTTCACGTTAACAGCTTGAAATAACAAGACATTCCCACTTGGGACAAGCCTCCGGAAACGGGGGCTTTTTTTGTTTATATCCCTGCCATAATTGTTGTATTTTTGTGGCACAATTATTAAATTATTGATTTATGGCAGATATTTTTGAAAAAGTAATTAGAAACATGGGCCCATTGGGTTCACACATTAAAGAAGCCCATGGGTATTTCACATTTCCAAAGTTAGAGGGTGATATTGGACCAACCATGGTATTTAATGGCAGAGAAAAGTTGAATTGGAGCTTAAACAATTATTTAGGTTTGGCCAATCACCCAGAAGTTAGAAAAGCAGATGCAGAAGCCGCCGCACAATATGGTTTAGCCTACCCAATGGGAGCTAGAATGATGAGTGGAAACAGCAATCCTCACGAACAATTGGAAAGAGAATTGGCAGAGTTTTGTGGCAAAGAAGATTCTATTTTATTGAATTATGGCTACCAAGGCGTATTGTCTATCATTGATGCCATGGTTGACAGACATGATGTGATCGTATATGATGCGGAGTCTCATGCTTGTATAGTGGATGGTGTTAGATTGCACCAAGGTCAGCGTTTTATGTTCAAACACAACGATATGGAGAGTTGTGAAAAACAATTACAGAGAGCAACAAGATTGGTTGAAAAATCAGGTGGAGGCATTTTTG
>JBEIKN010000155.1:0-4969 GCA_040379725.1 Flavobacteriales bacterium | reverse complement strand
GTTCACAAGATGGATGTCAAGTTAATCGTCGTGTTAGGCCACACTAAATGTGGAGCAATAGCTGGCGCATGTGACCACATACAACTAGGCCATTTATCGCAATTATTGGATAAAATACAACCTGCAATAGAGGCTGAAAAATCAATCATAGAACGACGCAATGGCGACAATTATGAATTTGTTGACAAAGTTGCTGGCCTTAATGTTCAACATGTCATTGATAGCATCCTCGGTAAAAGTGATATCATTAAGGAAGCATTTCAGCAAAATCAAATCAAGATTGTTGGCGCTATGTATAACATCGAAAATGGGAAAGTAAATTTCAACGAATAGCTTTATCTTTGATAAAGAAATGATCAATTTAAACAGTATTCAAACAGAGGTAGATGCCGGATATTTATACCTATTGTTAGCCGAAAAAGAAACTGATCCGGCTATTGCCGACATTTTCAGAGAAATGTCTGATATTGAATATGGACATGCCAAAGCCTTTATGGAAAAAAACGGTATGGCTTTAGATCAACTACCCAAACCTTCTGGCCGGGCCAAAATGCTCGCTAAGATTGGCAAAATCATGGGATATGACTACATTCTTGGCGTATTATTAGACGCTGAAAAACGCCTTTCTGCCAATATTCAAACTGCCAGAAAAACCCATTCTTCAGAAGCCTCATTGTCTGATACGGCTCACGTATCCATTCTAAAAAATATTTTACACCAATCGCCCAATATAGCAGGCGCTCAACTGGCAAGATTTGAAAAACGCCACAAATCTGTTGGCGGCAATGCTTTAAGAGCAGCTGTTTTAGGGGGTAATGATGGCCTGGTTTCCAATTTCAGTTTGGTCATGGGTGTTGCTGGAGCTAGCACTGGACAATCAGCGGTATTATTAACAGGCATTGCTGGTTTATTGGCGGGTGCTTTGTCAATGGCATTAGGCGAATGGATATCCGTGAAAAGTTCTCAAGAATTGTATGAGAATCAAATGCAACTCGAAATGGATGAACTCGAAAGCAATCCAGAAGGCGAAGAAAGAGAGTTGGCATTGATATACCGATCAAAAGGCATTCCTGACGAACAGGCCAAGAGCATGGCAGCAGACATCATAAAAGACAAAGCCAAAGCCCACGATGTCTTAATTAAAGAGGAATTAGGCATCAATGCAGAAGAATTGAAAGGCTCAGCAATGGAAGCCGCAATTGCTTCATTTGTATTGTTTTCTGTTGGCGCTATCATCCCTGTGATACCATTCTTTTTCATCGGTGGTTTTTGGGCCATAGCCATGTGTGTTGGTCTGAGTACAATTGGATTATTCATCATAGGCGCAGCCATCACTTTGTTTACAGGTAAAAGCGTTTGTTATTCAGGCTTTAGACAGGTTTTATTTGGTTTACTAGCTGCCGCGATTACATTTGGCATCGGCAAACTCATTGGTGTCTCTATTTTAGGATGATACTATGAAAATCATCAGTCGTACCATCATTGTGTTATCTTTTGTCAGTTTTTTTACTGACGTTGCCAGCGAAATGCTATACCCGGTCATGCCACTTTATTTAAAACACATAGGCTTCTCTATCGTTTTTATTGGCATTCTTGAGGGCATTGCTGAAGGCTTGTCAGGTATCAGTAAAGCCTATTTTGGCAAGTGGTCTGATGTAATTGGCAAACGTATGCCATTTGTCCGAATTGGTTATTTACTGAGCGCCATTTCAAGACCAATGATGGTGGTATTCATCCACCCTATTTGGGTATTCTTTGCAAGAAGCACCGATCGATTGGGTAAAGGTATTCGAACCAGTGCACGTGATGCGCTGTTGTCAGATGAATCCACTAAAGAGAACAAAGCAAAGGTATTTGGATTCCATCGATCTATGGATACATTCGGAGCCGTTTTAGGACCATCATTGGCTTTATTGTATTTGTATTTTTATCCGGAGCATTACAAAGAATTGTTTTTACTGGCCTTTGTTCCTGGATTAATCGCCGTTTTATTAACCTATTTCATTAAAGAAAAAACCCTAGCCAATCAGATACATTCAAAAATTTCATTCATTGAATTTTTTAAGTATTGGAAGGCAAGTAACCAACAATTTAAATCCCCTGTCATCGGTTTTTTAATGTTTGCTTTGATCAATAGTTCTGATGTATTTTTATTGTTGAAAGCTAAAGAGTCAGGCATTTCTGATCAAATGGTAATTGGTTTGTATATTCTATATAACTTCACTTACGCTGTTGCAGCCTATCCCTTGGGTGCTTTGGCAGATAAAATTGGATTAAAGTATGTGTATGCCTTTGGTTTAAGTTTATTTGCTATCGTCTATTTCTGTTTGGGTTTAACGACAAATGTGACCTTCATTGTTGTACTGTTTGCCGTTTATGGGATTTTCTCAGCTGCAACTGAAGGGATATCTAAAGCTTGGATCAGTAAAGCTGTTCATAAACATGAAACAGCCACAGCAATCGGCACTTATAGTTCCTTTCAAAGTGTTTTTACACTGATTTCAAGTATCGTTGCAGGCATCATTTGGTTCAATTGGTCGGGCAAGGCCTTGATGATCATCACAGGCATTGTGACAGCAGGCATAGCAATTTACTTCTTATTCGTACAAGAAAAAGGCATTGATAGCGAACGGATCAGTGGATTGAAACATGAGCACTGACCTTAGTATATCCAGTACTTAATCCACCAAAATTCTTGTTTTCTTGAACCACATAATGCCTCAAAGAGGCAATGGCTTCAGGCGCTAATAAATTGAGTTGTTCCACAATGACTTGGGCAACATTATATTGAGGCCCCATTTTTCCGTCATCAACTTTAATACAAATGCCGTATTGAAGAGGCTTTATGGCCAATGCGTATACACCATCTGCACCTGTTTTACCAATCAATTGTCCTTTTGATTGACGCATCAAATCTGTACAATAACGTTTTTCACCGGCAATCATTTCAGGGTAAGCATTGACCGCATCAAACATGATTTGACAAGCTTTTTGAATCTCCACTGAAAACGCTTCAGGTGCAATGAGTTGCTTGTAGGCAATGGCTTGATTAATGACAGGGAATGCAAAAATCGGCGCAGAACAACCATCTATACCTGTTTGAATAGCTGCTTTGGGGTAAGCATGAAAGGCAGAGACGATGTCTAAAATCTCTTGATGTAAGGCATGATCTGGATCGATGTAATTATCAATCGGCCAACCACGATAGATGCAATAGGATAAAAACCCAGCGTGTTTACCACTACAGTTATTGTGAATGCGTTTAGGCGGAAGATCCTGCTTAATCATTTGCACTTGGTCTTCTTTCAATGTTGGCATTTGAGGGCCACAAAGCAAGGCAGATTCATCAAGCCCAATCTTTTTGAGTATGGATTGAACCGTTTCGACGTGTTGTAATTCTCCATTGTGTGATCCACACATGATGGCAATTTCTTTTTGTGTAAACTGAAAATGCTCAACGGCTCCTGAACTCAATAGCGGTATTTGCTGAAAAAATTTTAAGGCAGATCGAGGATAACACAATTGTTGAACATCTCCTTGACTGTAAACCACTTGGTTATCTGGGCCGATAATACAAATGACTCCTCGGTGAAAACTTTCTAAGACATCACCTCTATGAACTTCAACTAAAATTGGATTACTCATAACTACTGTTCGCCGTGATTGGCTAATAAAAACATACAGGCCATTCTGATAGCCACACCATTTTCCACCTGATCTAAAATAATACTGTAATCACTGTCAGCAACATCGCTGGTGATTTCAACGCCTCTATTAATTGGGCCCGGATGCATAATGGTAATGTCTTTACCTATACTATCAAGCATATCTAAACTCAAGCCATATTGCAAACTGTATTCCCTTAAACTCGGAAAATACTTAATATCTTGTCTTTCAAGCTGAATGCGTAACATATTAGCAACATCACACCATTCCAAAGCTTTTCTTAAATTGTGTTCGACTTTAACCCCTAACTGCTCAATATGACGTGGGATTAATGTACTTGGACCACAGACCATCACTTCGGCGCCTAATTTCTGTAAACAATAAATGTTGGATAAGGCCACTCGCGAATGCAGTATATCGCCCACAATGACCACTTTTTTACCCGCTACATCTCCAAGGGTTTCTTTTATAGAATAAGCATCTAACAAGGCTTGGGTTGGATGCTCATGTGTACCATCACCCGCATTCAGTATGGTTGCATCAATGTGTTTTGATAAAAACAATGCAGCACCTGGGCTGGGATGTCTCATCACCACCATGTCAACCTTCATGCTCAAAATGTTTTTAACTGTATCGATCAAGGTTTCACCTTTTGATACAGAAGAACTTGAAGAAGAAAAATTAATGATATCGGCACTCAATCGTTTTTGTGCCAACTCAAATGAAATTCTTGTTCGAGTTGAATTTTCAAAAAACAAGTTGGCCACAGTGATGTCTCTCAAAGATGGCACTTTCTTAATGGGTCTATTGATAATGGTCTTAAAGTTATCAGCGGTTTCAAAGATGAGCTGAATGTCTTCTTCTCTAAGGTCTTTAATACCCAATAAATGTTTTACAGATAATTGTGTCATTCGTTGATCAACCAAACATTATAATTTCCTGTTTCCCATTGAACTTTCACACGTTGTCCGTGTCCTCTGGTATCAATGGCTTTGCCAGTGTAGTCAGGCGCAATAGGATTTTCTCTATTAAATTTTCTATCTATCAGCACACAGAGTTCAATCTTAGAAGGTCTGCCAAAGCCAAGTATGGCATCCATGGCACTTCTGATGCTTCTACCTGTGTACAAAACATCATCAATTAGAATGATGTTTAAATTTTCTGTGCTAAATGGAATGTGAATAGGACTCGCCACCAATTGTTTGTCGTGGTGAGTTCTGTAATCATCTCTAAAGAAGGTGATATCCAGTTCACCATACTTTACTTTTGTTTGAATAATCTCTTCAACCCTTTGACGAATGAT
>JBEIKN010000154.1:0-4981 GCA_040379725.1 Flavobacteriales bacterium | reverse complement strand
CTGATGATATATAATACACAAACCTCTATTAATGCGCTCGATTTAAATTGATACAAAGCAAATGGCCACTTGGACATCCAAAGCATAATGGTATTGCCAAATTCAATGAGTAACTCGATGCCTTTTGCTAAGCATTCAATGATTCCCGAAAATTGATAAATGGGCAAACACAGTAAAATGGCAATCAACAAGATTGAATATAAGGGGACTATCAGTAAATTGGCTATTAAACTATAAGTAGGGTATTGTAAAAAATAATACCATGAAATTTGAACGCTTAGGCATTGTGCAGAAAAGCTCATGTTCAAGCTGTCCAAAAGCCATTTAGTTATACCTGTTTGTTTGCTGTAAAGTGTTTGCATGCTTGGATAAACAATCAATATGCCCATTACAGCAGTAAAGGATAGTTGAAATCCTACGTCAAACAGCGTAAAAGGGTCCCACAATAACATGATCAATCCAGTGGCAAATAAAGTGTTTAAGGTTTGACCCTTTCGCTTGAGTAGATCGGCCATTAAGACCAAACTACACATAATGGTGGCTCTCAATACAGAGGCTGATGCACCTGTCATAAAACAATAGACCCATAACACACTCAAGCAAATGAATGCGTAGATCAAATTGCCAATGTTGTTTTTTCGCATCCATTTAAGACCTATGCTTAGTATGCTAAAGATCAATGCGGCATGCATGCCACTCACTGCTAGTACATGTAAAGTGCCTGTAACTTTCATCAGAGAAATAACGGATGCTGTTACATGGTCTTTCATGCCCAATAATATGGCTTCTACCATGCCTTTTGTTTTAGTATTAAAATGTGGAAGAATGGCATTTAAAATCCAAATTCTAAAGTTGTTGGATTGTTTTAAGTGGTAGACTTGTATGGGCAGTTCCTGAATGGCATTGATTTGAACAATGTGCGCCAAGTTATTTTGAGCAAGCCATGCCTTAAATGATGGTTTGTAGTTGCCTTTTAGGGTTTTGGCTTTTACCATGAACCATTTGCCATCTGCATGTAAAGTCTTAGTGCTGTCGGGGCATTTGATTCTGATTGTGCCATTGTAGGCTTGCCATTGATGCCCTATCCATAAAGCTTTGACATCGGCTAAAAGTATCTGCTGATCTTTATTGTGTTTGACCCATTCTTTGACTTCAATGATCCAGAATTGAATGGCCTTGTTTTGACTATAATGTTTATAGGCAAATTGGTATTGTTTTGAATGCATTAAAAGGCTGGCAGAGCCAATAATAATGAGTTGCCACACGATTGCAGTCAAAGTGCTTCTTGCATTCAATCGATTGGTGAATCGCGCAAGCAGCCAAACGATGAAAGCTAAAATAAAACTTGTGAATAGGGCAGGCCAAGACTCTTGAGCATAATAGCCAACGACAAAACCAAAAGTCAGGGGAATCAATAACCTGGCCATAGGAATACTATGCCAGTTGATCATTTATAAGGGTTATAGGAAACGTCTTCTCACTAAACTGAAAAATTCAGCAGCCAGTTTTTCTTGTTCATTCCAATTGAATTGATTGCTCAATGAGCTATCTATAAATTGTGAAGCATCCTCATAGGAATTTGCTTCTTGAATGGTTTGAATACTGTTTTTGTAAAGTTCAGCTTGACCATCGAACAATGCATTGATGAACTCAAATTTTTTGCTGATTGAAATGGCTTTGCTTAAATCAGCTATAGGGGTTTCTTTTTGTTTGTCAACCACATTAACAGCAGGTTCCTTGGCTTTGTTGAGTTTCTCAACTAGTGGCACCTGAATGTCATTGTTTTGAACGTTTTCTGTAGTTGGAACTTGTTCAATGACCGCTTCGGTTTTAGATTCAATAATGGTCTCATTAATTGATGAAGGAGCGGTTTCCTCAACGACGGTTTCTGCAGGAGGGGTAATGATAACGGTCTCTTGATTTTGAAAGGTCTCTATTGTGGTAGGTTCCTCCATGAGGATAGTGTCAAAACGCAAATTTGGTATCGGATATTCGCCTTTCTCCAAGCCTAACTTTTCAACGGAGTGAAACATATCAATGCAAGCACTTCTAATTATGGCTTTATTGAAATCAATGTTTTCTTTGTTTTCAATCTGTTGTAATGCCTTTTCAATTTGAGCGATAAGGGTTGGGATATTCGACATAGTGATGAGCAGAAATATGGATTCAATATTAGGTAATTTTTTATTCAGCTGAGAACAAATTATTCAATATTTTTGTAGCTGAACCAAATCATTGGAGTTATGAGTCAAACGGGTGAATTAATCGTGTTTTATGGTTGTATGTTTTCTGGTAAAACGACTGCATTGATTGAGTATATTAGTCATCGTCAGTTAAAGTCCAATGAGTTCATTGTTTTAAAACCAGAAATTGATTTTAGAGCGGGCAAAGATAAGATTGCTACCCACGATGGGAAAGTTCATGAATGTATTGCCTACAGCGCTGGGATGGAATTGCAAGATTTAATTACCCCGTTTACCAAATTGATTGCCATTGACGAAGCCCAGTTTTTTGATAAAGTGATTTTAAGTGAATTGCGTCGTTGCTTGAGCAAAAACATTGATATCGTTGTGTCAGGATTGGATAAGGATTACAGAGCGAGGCCATTTGGTATCATTCCAAGTTTAATTGAAATGGCTCATCAAAAGCATCAATTAAAAGCCAATTGTCAATGTTGTGGAGCGCCAGCAGAATACAGTTACAGAATTACACAAAACCATGTGTTGGTGTTGATTGGGGCGGAGAATCATTATGAACCCCGATGTGAAGCTTGTTTTCAGCTTAATCAATAGCCACAACGGCACTGACTTCAGGTAAAGCCTTTTTAATGGCTTCTTCTATACCAGCCTTCATAGTCATCTGACTCATAGAGCAACCACTACAAGCGCCCAATAGTCTTAAGGTGACCACTTGATGCTCGTCAATATTCACAAACTCGACGTCGCCTCCATCCATTTTTAAAAATGGTCTTACGGTATTTAAAGCGTCTTCTATTTTAACTAATCGTTCGTTTGACATGTTGATCTATACTTTGTTTTGAATGGCCAATGATCTCACTAAATTGCCCGCAATTTCAGTAAAAAATTTAACATTTTCAGCGGTGTAAATGCTTTTTTCTGCTAACTGCTCATCGGTTTGGTTTTGAATCGGTAAACTGCCTAGTAAGGTAATTTGGTGTTGAGTAAGCAATTGGTTTTTGCCGCCTTCACCAAAAATAAAATAGTGTTTTTCAGGCTGGTCTTTGGGTGCAAAAAACGCCATGTTTTCAACCAGTCCTAAAATGGGTACATTTACAGCGGGTAGTTCAAACATAGAGCAAGCTCGTGAAGCATCTGCCACTGCAAGTTTTTGCGGAGTGCTTACTATGACAGCGCCACTTAGTGGGAGGTTCTGAACAAGGGTTAATTGAACATCGCCTGTGCCTGGTGGTAAGTCAATGATTAAATAATCCAATTCGCCCCAATTAACGCCATGCATAAATTGTTTAATGGCTGATGAAACCATAGGCCCACGCCAAACGATAGCTTCATTAGGCTTTGATAAAAACCCAATAGAGAACAAACGAATGCCATTGACTTCGACAGGTCGCATCAATTCTTTGCCATCGACAATGTCCATATCAATGGTCGCGTTTTCGACCCCAAACAACAAAGGTATTGAAGGACCATAAATGTCAGCATCTAAGATACCAACCTTAGCGCCACTCTCAGCCAAAACAATGGCTAAGCCGGCAGCAACCGTTGATTTGCCTACACCACCTTTGCCACTGGCCACAGCTATCGTGTTTTTAATACCTGGAAGCGCATCGCTAATGCTTTTTTGCCCAGTGACTTCTGCAGTCATTTCAATGTGTATTGAAATATCAGGCCCAATAAAATGTTGAATAGCATTTCGACAGGCTTGTTCAATGTATTCTTTCATTGGACAGGCTGGAGTCGTTAAATACACAGAAAACTTTAAAGCATCTTGATTGATTTCAATGTTTCTTATCATACCCAAACTGACCAAGTCTTTTTTTAAGTCAGGGTCATCAACGTGTTTGAGGGCATCTAATACAGCTTGTTCTGTAAGTGTCATTTTGATGTTTTTTTAAAAGGATTTAAGCGTTTAAAAAATCGTTTTTCGAATTCAAGAAAAAATTTAAACTGGCCAAATAGAAACCCAAAACCCAATAATAATAAATTGTATAAGGGCAAAACAGCAACATAAAAAGCGAATCGAATATGAGCTGGCGATTGATTGCTGATGCCGACAGCGTGTTTAAGTAAAATAACACTACTGCCAGTGCAGGCAAATACAATGAGCACCAATAGTACTTGTAGCCCAGATTTAAGCTTCCAACGTTCTTGTAATGTTTTGAAAAAAGAGGGCATCGATTAAAGGCTTGCGAAATTAATCTAAATGCCTTTTAAAAC
Source organism: Flavobacteriales bacterium (assembly GCA_040379725.1). Classification (GTDB taxonomy): domain Bacteria; phylum Bacteroidota; class Bacteroidia; order NS11-12g; family UBA955; genus JABMMZ01. The sequence goes on along the minus strand of JBEIKN010000154.1, from coordinate 566 downwards.
CTATTTCTTGCTTTGCTTTTCTTTGTCAATATCAAATTTTAAGGAAAAAATATTGCTGTATAGGTTGGGTGATTGGCTACTGAGTGCAACCAGATTGGTGAGTGCATAATCAATTTGTATTGGCCCAATGGCAATACCAATGCCTGCATGTGGCATGGCAGAGCTGGTTTTGTTGCCATTCAATTGATAGGTTTGAAAGTTATTCAATCCCATGCGCACAAAAAATGCATTCTCATCATTAATATGCTTTTGTAATTCAAGACCGATGTTTGGATCTGTGCTAAAGGCCTTATTGTGGATCATCGTATTTCTTTCGCCATCAAAGGTGTTGCAAAGATTTGCTTCTATAAGGATTTCCCAATCGTCTTTTTCCCATGTTCTAGCATAGCCCAATAAAAGTCTAGGTAATGTGACTTCAATGGTTTGTTTTGGTATGGCGTTGTTGGTTGGTAGGGCGATGGAAGTTGGTAGGGCGATGGAGGTTGGTAGGGCGATGGAGGTTGATAGGGCGATGGTGGTTGGTAGGGCGATGGTGGTTGGGGCGATGGAGGTTGGGGCGATGGAGG
>JBEIKN010000153.1:0-5009 GCA_040379725.1 Flavobacteriales bacterium | reverse complement strand
TTAATGCTTTTAATCAGAACGTTGCTTTGGTGATATACAATGGCCGTTTTGGATTTATAAATACTAAAGGCCAAGAATATTTCATTGATAGATAAATTTTACAGCTTTTTTAAGTATCATTGTTAGCCTAAATTGAATGAAAAAAAATTCCCTTATTATGTTGTTTTGTTTGCTGTTTATAAGCTTACAAAGCATGCAAGCACAACACACAGTTCAATACCATGCATTGCGTTGTTCCGGCAGTATTCCAAATGATTTTATTAAGTTAAGTACCGACAAGGTCATCTCTGAACAAAGTAAAATCAACAGTAAAAAAATCTCCAAAAAAGAAAAGGCTCTCGAGAAAGAATTTGCACTCAATTCTCATTTTGGCATTGATGATATACTGTTCAGTGGCAAGGTACTGTATGGCGATCCGCTCAGTATTTACATCAATAAAGTGGCTGATAAAATCTTAAAAGATCAGCCAAAATTGAGGTCTGAATTGCGATTTTATGTTTTAAAATCCTACAGTGTTAATGCATTCTCTACCAACCAAGGAATCGTATTTGTAACCATTGGATTTTTAAGTCAAATTGAAAATGAAGCTCAATTAGCCTATGTTTTATGCCATGAAATCTCGCATTACACCAAAAAACACACATTAGAAAGCTATAAAAAAAAGAACGATGTCTTAAATGGAAAAGGCAAGTTCAAGAGCTTGGATTTTGACGAAAAGATTGAACAACTATACAGCTACTCCAAAGAGAATGAATTTGAAGCTGATAAAGAAGGCTTGAACCTATTCTTAAATGCAGGCTATTCTGGCAAAGCAGCATTGAGTAGTTTTGACGTATTATTGTTCTCTTATTTGCCTTATGATGAAATTGATTGGGGTAAAAAAATGCTTGAAGATTCCATGTATAAATTCCCTTTAAGCTATACCCCAAAAAAGACCAAAGAAATCAGTGCAGACGAAGCAGAAGACGACGAAAAATCCACACATCCAAATGTACGTAAACGCAAAGCCAGTGTAGATGATCTATTGCAAATAGAAAACAGCAAGAACATTGCTATGGAATTTTTAGGCAATGATTATTTTAAAGCCATTCAACAACAAGCCCGCATTGAATTGTTTTATATCTTATTCAATCATGCCCAATACAAAAAAGCCTTTTATTTGGCCTTCCTATATCAAAATATCTATAAGGACAATGCCTTTGCTGCTAAAATTGCCGCATACAGTATCTATGCTAAAAGCTTAAAAAATTCCAAAAGCGACAAAAACAGTTTGGGCGAAGAATTCAAAGACTACTCAGAAGGTGCCTATTATAATGTTACTTATTTCTTTAATAAATTAAACGAAGAAGAATTGCATGTTTTGTCGGTCAGAGAAACTTGGAAAGCACTTCAACTCAATCCAAATGATAGCTTCTGCCAGCAACTCTTTAATCATGCTTGCCGTAACCTATTCTCTGAAACCGATTTGAAATTCAGTTCCTTTAAAGACAAAATAGACTCTTTAAAATCGAGTGTCAACACAAATGACACCAATATAAACATCGATGGTTTAAGCAAAGTTGAAAAGCTTAAATTGAAGAAAAAAATCCAAGAGCAAACCGACAATGAAGACAATGCCATTATTGCATCTACAACCAATAAAGATTACAATAAATGGGGCTTTTTTGAACAACTCAAAAACGATGATTTTAGACGCTATTTAAAGAAAGCATCTTTAGAAGTTGGTGACAGTAAAGTAACAGAAGAGAAAAGCGAAGAAAATGACTACAACGAAAATAAAATCAGACGTTGGCGCAAACGCAATGGTATTCTAGGAGGTATTGACTCCATGATTTTAGTGAGCCCTAACTTTACTAAAGTCACCATCTCTTCGACCACAAAACAAGACTTGATGTTCAACGAAAGCGAAGAACTTAAATTGGGTAAATTGTATGAAGATATGGCTAATAAAAATCAGATTACAGCCTTTCCGCTCAACATTGCAGATAAACAACATTTAACCACAACCACCTTGAATCACTTTACCATACTGATGGAGTGGTTAACCGAGCGCATGAACAACACAGCGCCTAAATTGATTTTGTTTAATGCCAAAGAAACCCAAGAAACTGCAAGCAAAATAGGCACCTCCAAAGTGTTTATATCTGGCATCAATTATACCATTGAAAAGAAAGAATTTAACGGTGTGGTTTTGGTTTACAGCTTGATTTTATATCCAACATTACCCTTTTATTTATACGATCAATTTAAAAAGATCTACCATTTCAATCTGTCTTCAGTTGTGTTTGATGTTCAAACCAGTAAAATTCTTTACAGTAGCAATAGTAACTTTCAATTCAAATACCACAGAAAAGACTATTTGAACAGCCAAATTTATGCTTTGTTTAACCAAATTAAAACCAAACCCGTTCATGAATAAGTCTCTCTCCATTTTATTATTATGCCTACTGCCTTATTTTGCTAACGCTCAATATGGCAAAAGTGTTCCTGGGTTTTTGGGCGCCAAAAATTGCATAAGCCTAAGCCTTCAACCTAATATTAATCCCAGTGTTGATTTACTCAATCAATTGGTGCATCCAGGCAAGGGTTTACAATACGAAATTGTTACCAGTCGAAGAGGCTCAGTAAGTGTCGGCTATACTGTTCAAAACATTAAAATTGACGAATATTCATACGAAGCTTTTGATTACAAAGACAATGATTTAAGTATCCCGAATTTTAACATCTATGATCGCACAAGATACGAAGGGACTATTGACATCAATGAAAAACATTTTTTCATAGCTAAAACCTACTACCATTTAAGTATGGGATCTATTGCCCCACAAGGTGGTTATATCCGTTTCAAATACAACATGTATTCACAAAAAATCACTGATGACCAGATGGAATACAGCAACGGCACTGTTCACAAAAAAAATCCGAATGGGGCTGCTTTATACAAAACTCAAAACATGTCTTCAGTAGGGATTGAATTGGGACGTAAACGATTCATCAACAAAAACATTTTTATTGAAAAATCAGTAGCGTTTAATCTCCCTAATAATTTTTGGAGCACAAGCAGTGATCAAGTGTATCGTAACATTGAAGACTTCAATGAAACCCACATGAATTATTACATGTCTAAAAACAGAACCTTACAATTTCATATCAGTCTGGGCTTTGCCTTTTAATCAACATGAAAACACCTTTTATTATCTTGCTTCTGAGCAGCTGTTGTTTTTTTTCCTGTGACAATATTCAAGACAGTCGACCTGCTGGTTCTATGACTGACAAAACAGGCGGCAACAATCCTAATACATTAGCATTCACAAACCCTAATTGCAATCCTTCTGTTAACAAAACCTACTGTTCTTTATTACTCAATTTCAATTTAGATTTTGGCGGTTCAAGTTTTCAGCCAGACATCGTCATCAATGGCAATGAGGCGTATTTTACATACAGAAATTCATACAGCGATGAAGTTACCATTAAAATCGCTCCATTTGTGCCAGGTAAGTCTTGTAATTATATCATCAAGGATAATCCTGTAATAGGCGACAATAAGGCCTATATCAATATTAATGGCAATAGTTTGAGCAGTATTAAACTAGACGCAACCGCCTATTCAGATACCTTGCATATGAAATACAACAGTGGCAACAATTCGTATAATATGGTTTTTTGTGGCACACCATTTATGTATACATCCAATTTCACTTCGTATTCAAAGAACATCGAAGGACGTTTTGACTTCATCTACCCATAAGTCATGCACTTTTCCTCAAAGACCATAGAGAACGCTGTAGAGGCCCTCTCAGGATTTCCTGGTGTAGGCAAACGCAGTGCGCTCAGAATGGTGATGCATTTGCTTAAGCGACCAAATACAGAAGTGACTGCCTTATCAGAAGCTTTGGTGCAACTTAAAACACAATTGATGCAATGCACCGTATGCTGTAACATCAGTGACACACCTGTTTGTAGCATTTGCAACAGTGTTAACAGACAACAAGATACCATATGTGTGGTAGAAGACATCATGGATGTCATGGCCATTGAAAATACTGGTCAATACAATGGGGTTTACCATGTTTTAGGCGGTTTAATTTCTCCCATTGATGGTGTAGGTCCAGAAGATCTTAGCATTGATACCTTAGTCAATAGAATTTCAGAAGGCAGTGTGCAAGAAATCATTATGGCATTAAATGCCAATATCGAAGGGGATACAACGGCATTCTACATAGCAAGAAGACTTCAGAATACTGTAGTTAAATTAAGTACCATCAGCAAAGGCATATCGGTCGGTAGCGAATTAGAATACACCGATGAAATTACCCTTGGACGCTCTTTAATTGCTAGGGTACCTTACAGAGTTTAAAGCTTTGTAAAATAGGATTTATATATCCTATTTTGAGTGCTTACTATTAAACAATATAAGCCTGAATTTAAACGACTACAATCTATGGTTTTTGATGCCTGTAAAGTAGATTGAATCACGGCTTTTCCGGTTAAATCAGCAATGGTAAAGTAGGCGTCTTCTGCCCAATCAATATGCAAATCATTAACAACCGGCATAGGATAGACCTTTAATGCACTTAAATCGTCTACAAAGGTTGGCAAATTGCTATTGGGTTTTGGACAATACACAGCCACCTTTCTGAAAAAGGTATCCGCACAACCACTACTATCCTTTACATAAAGCGCCAATGCATATAAGCCAGTATCTGCATAGGTATGTTGGGTAATAAGGGGCGATAAGCCAGAATTGTTGTCGCCATATTGCCACCAAGCTGATAATGGTAATTTATTGCAATTGGCCTTGAATTGTTTTGTCCAACAATCACTTAAACTCATTGTATCTATCGATTGAATGGATAGTGGACAAGGCAAATTAGACCCACAATCAACAGTAATCTCTAGCTTGGCAGTATCGCCACAACCAATTGAATCTTGAACAATCATCTGGGCATGATAGGTTCCATTCTTGTAAAAGGTATGAGTGGCAAAACTAGTATTGGCACTGTCGCCAT
>JBEIKN010000152.1:0-5081 GCA_040379725.1 Flavobacteriales bacterium | reverse complement strand
TCAGGGCATTCATTGAGACTTTATCTATCATCAAGCTACACCAGCAAAGTCACCATTAGAGTTCCAAGACTCAATTACATCGATACAATAACCATCCCAAAAGACAGTGTGCGCATTGCTTATATGCCTTCTAACTATGGCGAGAACTTATTGTATGATAGCATAGACGAAAAAGGGATTCACATTGTTTCTGATTATCCGATAACCGTATCGGCAATGAACCTAAGCGCAGCCACTACTGATGCTAGCATTGTCTTACCTTTAGTCAATATTCCGTTTGGCACAACCTACACTGTTGGTAACCCAAACCCAGTATTAAATCAAATTTTATTGGTTGCCAGTTCTGACTCCACAGTAGTCAGTATCACGCCCGTCAATGCCCTCAGCAAAAACAGTAAACGACCAAGCACTGGCACTTACACCATTAAACTTCAGAGAGGACAAACCTATCAGACGGGATCATCCAGTAGTCTTAGTGGTAGTGTTATAAAAGTCCTTACCAAGAGTAAAGTAGCCGTTTTTTCAGGCGACCGATGTAGCAATTGGCCCTGTGGCGCTTGTGACCATCAATATGAACAGGTTTTACCTACAGATGTATTAGATACAGCCTATTTTGTAGCCCCTCACTTTGGTCACACCAATGGATACTATATTAAATTAATTCCACTCGACACATTCACTAATTTAAAAGTGAATGGTGTAAGCTATAACAATGTTTCACGTAAAATGCCATTGGTCGTTAATGTCAAAGGCGATAGCGGGTATTATGTCAGTGGCAACAAACCATTCCATTGCTACCAATTTTTAAAAGGTGGCGGATGTAATGGTTACATCACCAGCAGCTATGGCGACCCCGCAATGCTTGATGTCGTCAGTGCCAAATACTTAGGACAATCGGTATTGTTCAGCACCGTTAATTCAACGAATTTAAGAGACCATTTTGTTAGCATTGTGATAAAAACAAGTTCTAAAGACAATGTTTATCACAACAAAACCAAAATCGATTCGTCTGAATTCAAGCCCTTCCCTTATGCCCGATCTTATTCATATGCTGAATTAAAAATCAATGATGGCATTCATTTACTTGAATCTTCAGATGGTTTGTTGGCCTATTCTTACGGCATTGGTTTCTATGAATCGTATTTGTATTTAGCTGGTTTTAACCTCCCAAATTTCGATTTGGACTTTTCTGATTCTGTCTTGAGATATGATTGTAAAAATCAAAAAATCAACATGCAGTTCAGAGCCAAATCAAGTACTACTCTAAAAAAATACACCTGGTACTTTGGCGACAACACGACAGGCACAGGCAATCCGATCAATCACATTTACAACTCAACTGGTTTTTTCACAGTTAAATTGGTTGGCGAGGACTTTAGCGGTAAAAAAGATTCCGTTACCAGAAAAGTAAAAGTCAATTGGCCAGATTTTGACCCAGTGCGTAACAAGATCATCTGTGGCATGGACACGGTTACTTTTATTGAAAAAAATCCCTTTTTCGCTAACTTTAAATGGCATGACAGCAGCAGCAATAATTTCTTGAAAGTATTTGGCAATAAATCTATATGGGTTAAAGCAACTGACACTTCAGGCTATTGCCACTTTGTCGATACTGGTGTCGTATCCAAAATTGATATTCTTTCAAACCTAAGAGTGGATTCTTTGGACAAATGTTTTAAATTTAATCGATTTAGATTCAGAGATTCCTCTAAAATTTTTGCCGATCAAATAGACCACAAAGCATGGGTATTCAACTTTAAAACCTATTGGGATACGGATGATATTACAGTGCATTTCCCAATGCCAGGTAAATACAAAGTTTATTTTGATGTCTACACTAAAGTTGCCAATTGCAAAGCCCGCTACCCGATAGATGTTACAGTGCATCCATCGCCAAAAGCATTTGCAAAAGCCAAAGGTGAAGACTTTTGCTCAAAGCGCCCTTTCTTTCTATATGATAGTTCGAAAATCGTAACTGGTCGCATTGTTAAAGTGAAATGGTTATTTGATGATAACAGCAGTATCATCAGCGACTCCAATAAAACCTATGCAACGTTAACTTATGACAAAGCTAAAGGTGATATTATCCGATTCTACAACCATATAGCAATATCCGACAACGGCTGTTCTGACACAGCCCTTTATGCTGTAAAGGTTTGGCCAAAGCCGACTGTCAATTTCACTTTATCTCCAGCAGACACTATTAAATGTTTGCCAAATGCCCGTTGGACATACAGCAGCACCACCCAGGTAGATGTTGACACCTTTGCATTGTTTTGGGATGCAGGCAATGGCAGCAAAGGCACTAACTATAACCTTAGGAACATTCGATACAACAGCCCAGGAAAATACCCAGTTAAGTTGCTCGCTAAATCGCCCTATGGCTGCGATGATTCTATCATTAAAGTGGTCGAAGTTTTACCAAAACCTATTGCGAAATTCTCAATACTTGACACTGCGCAATGCCTCAGCAACAATGCCTTTGTGATTAGAGACTCCTCTGTAGGCAATTATTTAAAGTATACTTGGCTGTATGACCAAAGCAGCAGCGATACCGGCAAATCGCCTAAAGCAAAGTCCTTTAACACAATTGGCTCTCATAGCATTCAACTTACAATCAGCTCAACAGTTGCTGGCTGTAACGATTCTACAATAAGATTAATTACAGTTCAAGCGCCACCGACTATAGCTTTTACAAGCAACAAAGACACCCAATGTTTGATTGGCAATATTTTTAACTTTAGCAATAAAAGCAGCAGCCAACAAGGTGTATTCACTTCAGAATGGCTGAACAATAATTTATTTATTGGCAATTCCACTGATCTGAATAATTACCAATTAAACAACTCTGGTGTTTATCAAATCAAGTTAATCGTTACAGATTCCGCTCAGTGTAAAGATTCACTCATAAAAAACATTGTAGTCAATGACAAAGCCTTTGTTGGATTAATAGTAAATGACTCCATTCAATGCTTAAACAACAATCGCTTTGTGCTTAAAACCAAATACCCTGGTTCAGATTCAAAACAATTTGACTTAGACGGTAATTTATATCAAAGCAGCCTTAAAGATTCCGTTGTTTTCTCTAATCTCATTGCAGGCAAACACAAAATCAAACTCATTCAAACGACCGTAAATGGCTGCAAAGACAGTTCAGAAATGAATGTATTTGTCAACAACCCGCCTAAAGCAAAACTGATTGCCAACAAAGACAGTCAATGCATCAATCAACAACGATTTGTGGTCTACAATCAATCCATAGCCGGACAAGATCCAATACAAAGCTTCAAATTCACATCGGGCTCGCAAACTTATTATTCTGCAGACAGTGTTGTCCTGAATAATTTTAATGCTGTAGGCAACTACACTGTTCAATTAAAGGTAAATAGCCAAGAAAACTGTTCAGACAGTAGCTCAATCATGCTTACTGTTTTGGATTTACCACTGGCCAGCATTATTGGCGATACTGTATGTTTGTATGAAGCCGCCAATATCAAAGCACAAACCCTGCGCGGCAACATCCAACAATGGCAATGGCAATTAGGTGATGGCAATACAGCAAACACTCAATCTGTATGGCACACCTATAACAACAGTGCATGGTATAATTTACAATTGAACTATCAAGATCAATTTGCTTGTAAAAATCAAACCACCCTAAACAATGCTGTTTTAGTAAGAGCGCTACCAAATGCGATGTTTAATTACACAGCAACAGATGTAGGCATCAATCAAATTGAATTGTTTTTTAATGCTACACAAAAAACTTATCCAAGTTATACATGGTATTTCCCTAACGGCCAAATGGCCAATAAAGACACCCATACGCTCATTATCGGAGAACGTATAAGAGGATATAGTCGTTTACTTGTAAAGGATGCCTTCGGTTGCATTGACAGTTCCAAACAATACATCGATTTGTTTCCAAACAACTTCAATGTCTATGTACCAAACGCCATCACTTTAAACAAAGATGGACTAAATGATGTCTTTAAAGTGTATGGAATTGGAGAAGTTATTCAATTTAAAATGATGATCTACAACCGCTGGGGCGAAACCATTTACATAGGACAAGATGCTAAAAGTGGATGGGATGGCACTTATGATCAAGCACTCGTTCCTGAGGATGTATACGCCTATTGGATTGAATTCAGCTATTTTGACAACAAACACTATACATTTAGAGGAACTCTAACGGTCTTGAAATAGGGATAAATTATGGATAAAGGTCAGTTATTTTATCCAAAATCTGTTTTACATTTGCCACAGCATTTTTAACCCAAACACATTTATGAAAGTTACAGTAGTAGGAGCCGGAGCCGTTGGAGCAACCTGCGCCGACAACATCGCCCGCAAAGAACTTTGTTCTGAACTGGTTTTATTAGACATTAAAGAAGGCATCAGCGAAGGCAAATCTCTTGACCTTTTTCAAACCTCATCATTGCTTGGTTTTGACACCAGAATTGTTGGTAGCACCAATGATTACTCCAAAACAGCTAATAGCGATGTAGTGGTTATCACGAGTGGCATTCCGCGTAAGCCAGGCATGACCAGAGAAGAATTGATCGGCACGAATGCTGGCATAGTAAAAGGTGTAACTGAAAATATTTTAAAGCACTCTCCCAATGCCATCATCATTGTCATCAGTAACCCAATGGATACTATGACTTACCTAGCGCTTAAATCAAGTGGATTACCAAAAAACAGAATCATTGGTATGGGTGGTATTTTAGACAGCGCGCGTTTTAAATGCTATTTATCATTAGCAACAGGTGCTTCTACCAACGATATTCACGGCGTGGTCATTGGCGGTCATGGCGATACAACTATGATTCCTTTAACCAGATTAGCGACCATTAATGGTTTACCAGTGAGCGAACAATTAGATGAAGCCAGTCTTCAAAAAGTAGCAGCTGATACCATGGTAGGAGGCGCTACACTTACTGGCTTATTGGGCACAAGTGCTTGGTATGCCCCAGGTGCTGCAGGCGCTGCATTGGTTGAAGCCATTGTTAGAGACGAAAAGAAAGTGATGCCTTGTTGCGTATACCTTGAAGGTGAATACGGACAGAATGATATCT
>JBEIKN010000151.1:0-5083 GCA_040379725.1 Flavobacteriales bacterium | reverse complement strand
TCAAACCCTCAACTATGGCTTTTATGTTTACACCAACTTTTCCTTTTTATCCCAATGGCATGAGTTATGGTTTGGGCTTTAGATTAAACCATTCGGAAAGTGGTTTGTGGCAATACCACAACGGCTGGTGGAGAGGTTTTTGGACAGCCTTTTGGAATAAGTTTGATCAACAGATTTGTATAGTCGTATTAACCAATAGTAAACACAGTAGCCACATCAACAAAAGGGCACTAGCAGAATTGGTATATACCGCTCAATAAGTTTTCATTTTTTGTTTGATATTATACTTTTGAAGTTGTTATATTTGTAAGACGATAAGACAAAATGATTTCTATTTTATAATGATGACACAATTCTAATGCATTCAGTTGTTCTAAACTGAAGTCTTAATACAATTCTACTTTACTCAACATTTTTTCATGACAGATACGACTAAACACTTGACGGATTCAGCTATTGACGCTAATGATCAAGCCTTACAAAATCAATTGGTTTCACTCGAAAAAAAAGGTGATTCAGATGAGCAAGATGAATTTCTTGAAGCTGAAGATGATAAACGAGATCTTACCGATTATTCAGGATTCTCTAAATCTGATTTTGTCCAAAAAGCAGAGCAATTAATGTCTGTGCCTAACATCAATGAAGCTCATGACGCGTTTAAAAAAATCAGGGTTTTATTTGATGATATGGTTAAAGCAGAGCGCGTGGACATGCTAAAAGCCTGGGCCGAGTCTGGGAACGATGTGAGGGCCTTTAAACCACCGGTTGATGAATTAAAAGACCAGTTCTATAAGCATTATACGAAGTTTTTGGAACGTCGTGCGGATGAAAAGAAACGCGCTGAAGAGGAAAAACAAAAGAACCATTTGGCCAAAAAAGCCATCATAGAAAAGCTCAAAGCATTGTCGAGTGCAGATGAGACTGAATATGTGTTTAAAGAGGTATTGGAATTGCAAAAGCAATGGCGTCTCATTCGAACAGTCCCTAAAGAGTTCATGAATGAATTGTGGGAGAATTACCGTTTATACTTAGATAAATTCTATGATAATCATGCCATCAACAATGAGTTGAAGGAAAAAGACAGACAGAAAAATCTTGAAATCAAAATTGAATTGATCAAGAAAGTGGATGCTTTGAGTACTGAAAAGTCCATTAAAAAAGCACATATTTTATTGAACAAATACCACGAGGATTTTAAAAACACTGGCCCAGTGACCAGCAAAGAAGTGTCGGAAGAGATTTGGAAGCGCTTCAAAGAAGCCTCAGATAAAGTGTTGAATGAAAAACGCGAGGCATTAGAATTGATTAAAGCAAAACGTCAAGAAAACCTTGAACTTAAAAAAGTGATTTGTGAAAAAGCAGAGTTGATCAATCAGATGGCCTATCAATCGCCTAAGCAATGGAAAGAAAAGCAAGATGAGTTGTCAGCATTGTTCGCGGAATGGAAAGCCATTGGTCCTGTTCCGGAAAGTGTTAATGATCAGATTTGGAAACGTTTTAGAGAAGCACAAAATGCCTTTAACCAATCTAAACGCAAATTCTTTGACGGCTTAAACAATAGCAAAGAAGCCAACTTGAAAGCCAAATTGGATTTGTGTGAACAAGCTGAAGCCTTGAGTAGTAATACGCAATATGATGCGACATCCAAACAATTGATTGCTTTGCAAGAAAAATGGAAAACCATTGGTCCTGTGCCCGAGCAACAAAACGAAGTGGTTTGGGGAAGGTTCCGTGCAGCTTGCGATGCCTTCTTTAAACGTCGAGATGAGTTCTATAAAGGACGTCAACAAGAAGAGAAATCCAATCAAGTAAAAAAACTTCAAGTCATTGAAAAAGTTAGTGCGCTATTGTCTGAAGACGATGCTCAAAAAGCCTTTGATGCCCTCAAAGGTTTGCAGCAAGAATGGATGAGCATTGGTTTTGTGCCAATGAAGGTTAAGAACGATTTGCAAACACAATACAGCAAAGCTGTTGATGCAATTTATAAAAAGCATAAAGCAACAGCGGAAGCCAATAAAAGTGTTCGCTTAAAAGAACATTTAGAATTGGTGGCTGCTGCGCCAAATGGTGGCGACAAACTTAAACAAGAAGAACGCGCTGTTCAAGATAAAATAAGAGCCCTCAAAGACGATTGCGAAACACTTAAAAATAATATTGAGTTTTTTGCAAAATCTAAGAATGCTGATGCGCTCAGAAAACAAATCGAACAAAAAATTGAATCAGCTAATGCACAAATTAAAAAATTGAATGAGGAACTATCAATGATCAGAGCTTTCAGACAACCTAAAGCTTAAGATTGTATGAAATGGATAGACCGCTTTCAGTATGCCTTTAATTACCTGATCTATTTTTTTACTGCAGGTACTGCGCATGCTGTGCATTCTCCATTTGTATACCATTTGGTTAAAGAGGTGATCAGAGTGCGTCGTCAAAAACCTTTTTATCACCCCATTGAATTGATTAGGACCAAAATGCTTAAAAGTAAAGCCATGATTCAATTGCAGGGTTTAGGCGCAGCGGCTAGGACAGGTCAAAAGCCACTGAGTGAAATCGTTAGCGACAGTTCTAAATCATCCAAATACGCTGAATTGTTAGAGCGTCTTTGTGCTTATTTTCAACCAGAGTATGCCATTGAAATAGGCAGTGCTGCTGGCATTAGTACAATGTATCAAGCTTTGGCAATGCCTAATGCGCAATTCCATGCATTAGAGGGTAATTCCCGTTTGGTGAAGGTCATGAAACACAATTTTGATCAATTAGCTTTAAACAATATAATCGTACATGAAGGCTTGTTTCAGGATACTTTGCCAGCGGTCTTAACTGAAATGCCTAGGGTAGATTATGTGTTTTTTGATGGGGATCACTCGTTGACCTCGACCATTCAGTATTTTGAGTGGTGTTTGCAGAAAGCCCATACAGGTAGTATTTTTGTATTTGACGACATTCGCTGGAGTGATGATATGTTATTGGCTTGGCAAAAGATCAAACAACATCCTGCAGTAACGGTTTCAATCGATTTATATGCAATGGGCATAGTGTTTTTTAGAACAGAACAAGAAAGAGAGCATTTTACCATCAGATACTAAACATGAATACGCCAACTAAACAAGCCAAGACCATTTCTGAAATCCTTCAGAATACTGTCTTGGTTAAACGCGTGGTGCGGTTTTTGGATAGTATTTATCCGCCTGGTTTTCAAGGGGCGTCCTTGTATTCGGTGTTCCAATTCTTTTTTAGAGGAATCATCAGCCCAAGGTTCAATTTGTATGCAGGGTCTTTGTCGTGGAATTTCTTTTTGGCCATTTTCCCTTCCTTACTGTTTTTGTTTACCGTCATAGCGTATATCCAAATTCCTGGCTTTAATGTGCAGAAAACCATTTTACAACAGATGGATTTCTTTTTACCTGATGATGCTTATAAAATTGTTAAAACCACTGTGCGCGATATCGTCTCGCACCAACGCAGCGGTCTTTTGTCATTTGGTTTTGTGTCCGCTCTTTACTTTGCGAGCAATGGTATTTTTTCTATGATGATTGCCTTTGATAGTAATTTCAATGAGGGGGAAAAAAAGAAGCGTAATTTCTTTCAGAAACGAGGGAAGTCTATGCTGATAACCATTGGAATTTCTCTTTTGATATTATTGGCCTTATCTGTTTTAGTAAGTGGTAATTTGTTGAGTGCATGGATCATTAAGAAGAAATTGATCAACAAGGCAATTATGTTGGTGTTTGTTAAGGTTGTGCAATTCATCACCTTAACCACCTTGGTGTTTTTCATCATGAGTGCATTGTATTATTTCGGCCATTCAGCCAAGGATAGATGGCAGTTTTTTAGTCCTGGAGCCATAGTTGCTACCACCTTGTCAATTGTTGCTACCTATGTGTTTTCCAATTATGTAGATGGCTTTGATAGTTATAACAAACTTTATGGAAGTATAGGGGCCATCATTGTTTTGATGTTGTTGATTTATTTTAATATGCTCTGTATTCTGGTGGGATTTGAACTGAATAAAAGCATCAATACTGTCGTTAAATTGGCGCAAGAAAAACGCAAACAAGAGAACCGGTTTAAGAGTTGATTTTTTTTCTTAATAATATATTCTAATATTGCAATATTAAAATATGGGAGCAAGTAAATCTTCGGCGTTTTCTACACATCAGAATGAAATGTCCAATGTGTTTAAGGCATTAGGTCATCCGGCAAGGGTGGCCATAGTGGAGTATTTGATGTCAACAGATGCTTGTATTTGTGGCGATATCGTGAACGAACTGCCATTAGCTCAGCCGAGCATTTCAAGGCATTTAAAAGAGTTGAAATCAGCTGGGTTAATTCAAGGCGAAATACAAGGTACTGCCATTTGTTATTGTTTGAATCCTGGTCTGATTAAGCTGTTAAAGCACTACTTCGAAGACATCCATAAAACCGTTAAAAAACTAAAAACCTGTTGCTAATATGATCTTATCTGAATTTAAAAACCATTTAAAAAATGCGAGTACAATTGAATTGTACTTGCCTAATCACGCTCAAGTGCCTTTGCATTTTCATGTAACAGAACTCGGGCAGATACAAAAACGATTTGTTGACTGTGGCGGAACAGTGAGACAGACTCAAAATGTGCGCTTTCAATTATGGATTGCCAATGATATTGATCACCGATTGACGCCTGAAAAGTTTTTAGGCATTATTGAAAAAGCGGAACAAGATCTTCAAATGGAAGATGTTGATGTAACCTTTGAATACCAAGCAGAAACCATTCAGTTGTATGGTTTGTCTGAACAGCATGGTAGATTGTACTTAACCGCCATGAATACAGCTTGTTTGGCTCCTGATCTTTGTATGCCAAAACAAGTCAAAACCAAAATCAGTTTAAAGGATTTGACTCCAGATTCAGAGACGACCACTTTTTGTACACCTGGCGGAAAATGTTGTTAGTATGGCACATAAGCAATTAAATGTAGTTGACCGTTATTTAACCGTTTGGATAGGTTTAGCCATGATGATTGGTGTTGGAATTGGCTATGGCTTTCCGGATTTTCCTAATTGGATCAATCAGTTGCAAACAGGTACAACCAATTGGCCCTTA
>JBEIKN010000150.1:0-5099 GCA_040379725.1 Flavobacteriales bacterium | reverse complement strand
TTCAAGATTGGGATAATGTTGATTTAAAACAGATAGGATTGTCTCTTCAATATATTTTCCTTGATTATAAGATGGTGTAACAATTGTAATTCTAGGCCAATGAATTTTAGGGTCATAATTAATATTATTCTCAAAATTATTCCATGGCCAATTAGTCTTCATAAAACTTTACTTTAAATGTTTAATAGCCTTTTTTAATTTATTCCATTTGGAGAATTCGAACCAACAACTAAATAAACTAAGACTAAATCCCACAAAACCCATCTTATAACCCTTTTTTGCTTTAAATGAATAATAGAAATTTAAAAACGTATTTTTAAATTGCTTGTAAACATTGTATTGATTGCCTTCAATAAGCATTCTATTTCCCTCATTTTCTAAATATCTCTTATGCTTTTCATATAGTTTACTCCAACTCTGACACCATAGATGAATATCAATATTATTTAATTTATAAGGGATTTTTATTCTATCATAACCTTCCTTTAGCTCAATTGACTTATGTATTATGTTTGAAATATTAATCCCAGATTTCCTGTACAACAATCGAAAATAAATCAAACCGCCATAGACGGTGTACTCTAATTTTTTACCTTTAAAATGGTTAAACATTGGCACTCTCACTGCCGCAATATTATCAGGTAACTCAAATATGGTATTGACTATGTCATCAATCAAAGCAGGACTTAATCGCTCATCTGGATCAATTACCATAATCCAATCATGCTTTAATTGAGGAATATAAATAGGGTGTATAAGCTCAACAATGGGCACTCGTTTATGCTCCTCATAACGTGTACAATATTGCTGCATGAGGGCCTTGCTATTGTCTGTTGACTCAAGATTAACCCCAACAATCTCATCGCAAAACTGTAAAGACTTTAAACAATCTTCCAATAAATACCCTTCATCACAGGAAGCTATTAAAACTGAAATGGGATACTTTTTCATGTTTTAAGCAAATCGACTTTGAGCTTGTTCATAATCTTTCAAATTTCCAACATCAGACCAATAGCCAGTATGCCTATAAGATACTACTTTATGACCATTCGCAATCAACTCTTGAATCAAATCTGTTGCATTAAATGCGGTGTTATAAGGTACAAATTGTTTAAGCAATTTCGTCTTTATTAAGTAGACACCGCCGCTTGAAAAATAAGTGTATGAAGGTTTCTCTTCAAAACCAATAACCCTATCTTGATCAAACTCTAAAACAGCATACGGTACCGAAATCGAGTAGGGTATTGACAATACAGCCATATCTGCTGAACTATTGTTAAACGCTTCATAAAATGCCTCATAATCAACATCCGATAAAATATCGCCATTCACAATTAATGTGGTTTCATGAGTAAAATCATTCACTAAGCCAGCAGAGCCTATAGTACCCAAGGCTTTTTCTTCCTGAACAAATGAAATAGGTTGAAGCGGATAATGGTTTTTAATGTGTTGTTTGATTTGATCACCTAAATAATAAATTTAAATCCAATAATTTTGAATACAATTTTCCATCAGATGATGATTTTTTATATCAATTATAGTTTGTCCCTTAATCTTCATTAAAGGTTTGGGTATTTTATTGGTTAAAGGATATAATCGACTCCCCTTGCCACCAGCCATAATCATTGCATTAATCGGCAAATACGACTTTTGTTGTCTTAGGCTAATAACATCTATAATACAATGGTTTGCATCAACTACCGGCAAAACCATTACATTGCGTTGTCTATAAGATTGTAACTTAGATATATCTACCTGGTTGGATAATAAAAAAACTGGATGCTGTTGAATAATTTGGTCCACTTTTTCTTGCATATTTATACCCTTTAACAATGCCCTTCTAATATCGCCATCGGTTAGAGAACCTATTAATTTTTGATCCTGGGTAACTACAAAAGCAATGGGCTCAGACCCAAGCTTATTAAGGGTTTCTAGTGCATCAATTAAACTAGAGCCTTCTGGTATGAGTCTATCTTTATAAGGTATAATCATTGCCTTTATATTGCATTAAATGTTCCGGTTGTTTAAACCATTCGATGGTTTGTTTAAGACCTTCTTCGAGCGTAGTTTGAGGCGACCAATTTGTATAGGATTTTAACAATTCGTTTGACCCAAGTAATTGATCAACTTCACTCGATTCTGGTCTAAGTCTATGCTTATCTGATTGAATAATGGCATTAGGTTCAATCAATTGAATAATGGTTTGCGCTAAGCGCTCCATGCTGATTTCTTGACACGTAGCAATATTCACTGAATGACCAACAGAACTGTCTGATTCTGCTATCTTAAGGAATCCCTCTACCGTGTCCTTTACAAAAACAAAATCGCGTGTTGGATGCAAAGAACCAAGTTGTATTTGTTTCTTACCATTAAGTAATTGAGTAATAATGGTAGGAATAATGGCTCGCTTTGATTGCCTTGGCCCGTAAGTGTTGAATGGTCTTACCGTTACCACTGGCAAATCATAGGTTTTATGAAAAGACTCCGCTAGGGCATCTATAGCAATTTTAGTAGCCGAATAAGGTGATTGTCCTTGCTTAGGATGCTGCTCATCAATCGGTGTATATTTGGCTGTACCATATACCTCTGAGGTTGAAGTCATAAGTAATTTCTCTACACCATTGTCTAAAGCTGCTTGTAGTATATTATGACCACCAATAATATTGGTATCAATATATGATCTAGAGGCTTGATAACTGTATGGAATGGCTATTAGTGAGGCTAAATGAAAAACCACATCCACTTGCTTTAAAGCGGAATTGACAAATGCATTGTCTCTTACATCGCCCATTAAACACTCGTATGCGTTTTGTTTTTCTAACTGTATGTCTTCAAGCCAACCTCTGCTATTAAAGGAATTATAATAACAAAAGGCTTTTACATGAGCGCCGGTACCAATTAGTCTCTCAACCAAATGACTACCAATAAACCCATCTGCACCTGTAACTAAAACCTTTTTGCCTGCTAAATTCATGTGATATAATATTTCAATATTGTTTTTAAGTTGTATCTTAATGAGCCTAAATTACAATCTGATTGGATTGAACTCAATAACTCTCTCAAGCTAATATGCTTGTATACTTGTTCAAAATTGGGCGACCAATAATTTAAGTATATAAACGACTTCAATTTTTGCTCGTTGAACAGCTTTTTTTGCTCGTTGTGTCGAATTAAATCCTGTAAAAGGTTATTAACTTTCGGCCAATTATGATGGTCTATTTTTTGATGATGCAACATCATGGTATTGACAAAAAGCAACGCTTGATCATTGGTCCATACAATGTTGAGATCATTCAAGTTTTTGGATAAGATTTTCAGTAGTGATGATCTAATGATTTCAGTATTTTTGGTATTGGTTACTTGATTTGAATGGGTTCTGTATAAATACAAAAATTCAGGATATACATAAGTTCTATATTGTTTTAAAATTCGATACCATAAATGATAATCCTCAGCATACACATACCCTTGAACATACTTCAAAGACTGTAATACATTCGCTCTAAAAATGGATCCAGCATGTGACAACGGAGAGTAAAACAATGTTGTAATTCTTTGCATCTCCATATCCTCTCTGTAAGTCACCTCTTTTGTCTGAAATTTTTCATCAAAAATCCGCATAAAGCAAGTTACTACATCAATATTTGGATGAGACATCAAATAGTTCATTTGCTTTTCAAACCTTAAGGGGTGAATTAAATCATCTAAATCCATTCTGGCTATGAAATCAGACTGGCAATAGGTCAACCCGATATTGAAACACTCAATAATACCTTTGTGTTCCTGATTTTGAACAAGCGTAATGTTAGGATATTTTGCACAATAGGATTCAATTATAGCAATCGTATTGTCAGTACAAGGATCTGTTACAACAACCAAATGAATATAAGGATAGGATTGCCATATAACAGCTTCAATTGCATGCGCTACAAATGCTTCAGCGTTGTATACACAAGTTAAAACATCAAGCTTAGGCATTGCTTTATTGTCTATTTGTAATACAGCTTGATTTGATTGCCACAATGCCATAGCATTGTTTTCATTTGCAATTAACTGAGCATAAATGGTCTCTGCTATTTCAATTCTGTTTGCCTTGTTTTCCAAAATAATAAACTCTTAACTAAGAATGAAATGATTGACATATCTCCTGCTTTCAAAGCATTTCTAACAGAAGACTTCAACAATAAAACACTGTAAAATGGATGAAATTGTTGTATGCGCTGACAAAGCGAAATTATACTGTCCTGTCTTTTAACTTGAATGCAATTAATTGAAAAAAAAGCTTGTGCCTGTGCTGATTTTGAAAGATAGTTAAACCATTGACATGTCTTAATGATATTCTTTAATGTAGCCGATGAAGAATGGGTAAGTGTTTGATTAATCCAATCTATTTGAAAAGATTTGGGACTACCAATTGATGCACAAAACGCTTCTTGACTTACCTTAAAATGGGCAGCTTGAATACTCTGTTTACTGGAACTCTCTTGTGAAGGATGAATTCTATACTCAAGCAATATTTCAGGCAAATTTCCTAATTGAGTATGATTCGCCAAACGCCACCACATATCATAATCTTCTGCAACATAGGCTTCTTTTCTGAATTGTAATTGTGTTTTCAATAACAAGTCTCTTTTGATCATAACTGTTGGATGCGAAAATGGTGTTGATTTGAATATCCACCATCTTAACTCAGAATCATACAGTGGTTTATGAATGATCTCCTCAGTGCCCATTATCCTCATCTGTGTTCCGCAAATGCCACAATTTGCATGTTGATTTAGATAGTCAACCTGTTTGGATAAACGATCAGGTAAAGCCACATCATCTGCATCCATTCGGGCCCAATAATCACCCCTAGCATCTTCAATAGAACGATTAAGCACCTCAATCAATCCAATATTTTGGCTATTTTTGATGATGCGGATTCTTTCATCGTTAAATTGAGAAAGTAATCTTAAGCTATTGTCAGTTGAACCATCATCGTACAACAATAACTCAAAATTTATATACGTTTGATTTAAAACACTCTTAACAGCCTGTTCAATAGTCAATTCAGCATTGTAGAAAGGTAGTACTACTGTAACTAACTTCATTGTATT
>JBEIKN010000149.1:0-5121 GCA_040379725.1 Flavobacteriales bacterium | reverse complement strand
TTCTGCAACTTACAAAGGTTGTACACCAAGTAAAGATACCGTCAATGTTTTCTTGAGAGATAGTTTCTTTATTGGCATTAGCAAAGACACCATTATTTGCCGAGGTACTGCGACCGATATCAGCGCAACAGCTGTTGGCGGACTTAGTGGTAACTTAGTGGTCAATTGGGACCATGGCTTAGGCTCGGGACTGACTAAAACCGTCGCCCCAAAATCTACTACTACCTACCGCGCCATATTAACGGATGGCTGTACAAAAGATGGCAATGGCAATCCTTATGCAGACACAGCGTATGTGACCATTACCGTCAAAGACAGCTTAAAAATCACTATGCCGAAAGACACATTAGTCTGCGAAGGCAATGTCGTTGATTTGAATGTGAGTATTGCTGGCGGTGTCAGTGGTATGCAAGTAGTCACTTGGGACCATAACCTCGGAACAGGTTTGAGCAAACAAGTAACGATGGGCTCAACAGATGTGACCTATAAAGCAGTTCTGAGTGATGGCTGTACTGTTCCAAATGACAGTGGTTATGTCACTGTAAAAGTTAGACCAGGCATCAAAATCGATACGGTCATGTTTAAATCACCTGTTTGTAAAAACCAACCATTTAGAATTGATGTTAGAGCAAGCGGAGGGGATTCTACTGGCTATAAATTCAAATTGTTCAACACAACATTTGGCAATACCTTGATTGATTCTGCATCTGGCAAGACATATCCTCAGTTTACACTGAACATTCCTGATGATCAAAGTTACAACCTGAAAATGAATCAAGGCTGTAACGCTCAACAAGTGAGCAAACGCTTTAGTATCAAAATCAAAACAGGATTAAATATCAGCAATCCAACACCAGTTGATACCATTTGCAATTTGAGAACATTCAACTTAAAAATCAATGGTAGCAGTGCAGATAATTTGCCAATAAAGTTTGTTTTGAAACGTAAGAATGGCGCAACATGGCAAGCCATCGATTCAACCATCAATAATAGTGTGGGTAGCTTTACAGTCAATCCACCAAGCTCACCAAGCGATTATTTGATCATCGGCAATGACTTCTGTAGTCGCAATGATTCAACTACTTTTAAATTGTATATCAGAAACCCAATTAGCTTGAGTCCTTTGGTGGGCGATGAGTTGTGCAGAGGCGAAGCCAAAACACTTACAGCCAATGCAATGGGTGGCAAAGTGCAGGCAATGTCTTATAGATGGTATGATGTTGCCAACAATGCCACATTGGGCAAAAACAAATCCATTACCTATACACCAACCCAATCAATGGATATTGGCGTATTTGTAAACGATGGTTGCTCTGACTCAGTCAATTCAACCGCACGCTTGTGGGTGGCACCTTTAGTAACCGATAGCGTTTTGTGCACAAAGCTTGATGGTTGTGAGCCATTCTCAACCCAATTCTCATACCCTAAAACACAAGCCCAAAACCCGTTGAATCCAAGCTTTACTTGGAAATGGTATTTTGATGGTAATAACAATCCAAATACGCCTTCAACAGGCGGTGCAACACATGCGGACATCCCTAAAAACTACCCAACTGCAGGCTCATACAATGCCAAGGTAGAAATGGTATTAAACAACGGTAAAATATGTTTTAGCAAAGCTCAAGGGGTTAACGCCTGGGTTCAGGCCGTTGCCGACTTTACTTATCTCCCTAGAGTAATTGACATCATTGAACCAGAGGTAAGCTTTACCAATTCATCCACCGGAGCGGATTACTATAATTGGAAATTTGGAGATGGTGGCACCGACAATGTTCAACACCCAAAACACATCTATGGCGATACTGGTTTATATGTAGTAACCATGGTAGCCGGCACAGTGCATGGTTGCAACGATACAACATTCCAAAAACTGAGAGTACTTGACATTTACCGCATATTCATTCCAAACGCTTTCAGTCCTAATAAGGACGATATCAATACCTTCTGGGAACCTAAATACACCTCTACCTTGAGCATTGAATTAACCATTTTTAACCGTTGGGGAGAAAAGGTGTATTACAGCAATGACAATACTGGTCGCTGGGATGGCACCTATAATGGCGTTGAATGCGAGCAAGAAGTGTATTACTACCATTTAAAAATCAGAGACAACCGCAGAAAATGGCATTACTACAATGGCATGATCAACTTGTTGAGATAAGTGTAGTGGTTAGGGGACAGGGTTTAGGGTTTAGTAACCGGCATTCCGAATGCAATGAGTAACGTCTACGGCATTTCAAATGCAATGAGAAACGTCTTCGGTTCACGTCTCCTGTAGACGTATAACCAATAAAAAATAATTAAACCCTAAAATGTAAGACTAAGGAGCTCTAGGATAGGGCTAACCCCTACTTCGCCCACTGAAGTGAAACGGAAGTGGGTAACCTATACCCTAAAATAGCGACTACTTAATCTTCATCGTTTGAGCAAACGATTCTTTGTAGTTTTTGCCCAGTGGAATCATTTTATTACCAATTTTAACCTCGTGTGCACCAATGGCTTCGACGCGATCAATAGCTACAATATACGACCTGTGGACTCTTGCAAATTTGTTAGCTGGCAAGCTTTGTTCCATGTTCTTCATCGTTTGCAAGGTAACAATACGCTTATCTTCTGAAATATAAATTTTCACATAGTCCGCAAAGGCTTCCACATAGTGAATATCCTCATAATTGATTTTGACCATTTTAGAATCGGCCTTTACAAACATATGTCCTTCGCCCATTTCGGCTTTCGGTTGTTCCGCTTGATGTTTAAAGGCATAGTATTCCATAGCACGCTCAACGGTTCTTTTGAATCTATCCAAGGCAATTGGCTTTAATAAATAATCAAGCGCATCAAGGGTAAAGGCATCCACTGCGAACTCTGTATAGGCGGTTGTAAACACTACTGGCACGCCTAAATGTTGTATGGATTTAGTGAATTCTAATCCACTGATTTCTGGCATTTGAATGTCACAAAAAATCAAATCAACTTGTTCATGTTTCAAACATTCTGATGCCTCAATAGCATTAGAACATTTAGCAATCAACTTTAATTCAGGACATTTTTGAATATGTGCCTCGATGATTTCTAGCGCCAATGGCTCATCATCAATGGCCATACAGGTTAAAACTTTACTCATGATAATAGAAGGGTTAAATGTACAGTATAGGTTTGATTCAATTGTTCAATTTTAAGCAGGTGTTTGCCTGGGTACAAAATATTCAGACGGGTTTCGACATTTTTCAGACCAATACCGCCTACTTTTTGTTGATCGATCTGATTCAAAACCTTAGGAATTTGATTACTGATGGTAAATGTCAATTGATTCAAGGCTGACTCTAACTTGTATTGAATGTGAATTTTAGATTTGCCAATACTTGGATTTGCACCATGTTTAAAGGCATTTTCAATATAGTTGATGAACAAAAGCGGCTCGATCATCAAGCCAAAGCTTGAACCAATCACTTCTAATTCAACATCTGCTCTATCGCCTAACCTAAGCTTTTCTAATTCAATGTAATCCTTCACAAACTGAATATCATCATCAATCAATACTTTTTGTTTTTGGCTCTCGTATAAACCGTATCTCAAAATATTGGCCAACTTGAGCACAACATCAGGTGCTAATTCAGAATGTTTAAGTGTTAAGGCATATAAATTATTCAGGTTATTAAACAAAAAATGCGGATTGATTTGAGCCTTTAAAAACTTAAGTTCATTCTCAACATTCAGTTTTTGTAAGGCATTATTGCTTTGTTCTTTAATGTACCAATTTCTGAACAATTTCACAGAGGCTGAAATCAATACCGTAAACAATAAAAACAATCCGTTGTAAATAAAAAACTGCAAGCTCCAAATGCTGGCAATACTATCAGAATCACGCGTTATGAATCGATATGAAAACAAAGCCAAAGGATAACAGGTTAAAACTATAGACAAAAACAAACTACTAAAATAGGCCAGATATTTGCGTCGGAATAGAAACCACTCAATGAGCAAATAATTGTTAAAATAACTCAATACAATGTGAAAGAACAGCACCACAAACGTACTAATAAAAGTGGTTTGCCAATTAGGTTCAGGTCCTATTAATGACATCCACATCAACAAATACAGGACCCAAAAAGCCAAATGGTGAATTCGGTATTTATAAAGGGTTTTAACGGTATAGCTAATGGTTTGATGCATTATGGATTCCTTAAAAATCTAAGAATTTGCTTGGCCCATTCTATAATGTTAGCATTTTTACCTAATACACTGCTTTCAACTTTAACTTCTTCAGAAATGTCGGCTACTTGCTCAAAATACGTTTGAGTGATTTGAAAGGCTAGAATGTTCAAGACCAGTAAAACCGTGACGAACATCCAAGGAAACCATTTCTTCTGAACCCATCGTTGACCTAACATACTATTATCAAAGGTATTATTTTTGGATGAAATCATCAATCAAAGCTTGCTGAAACACTCTGCCTTTGTATACAAAGTCTTTGAGCTGAGTAGAATCGCCTTTGTATGCGAATGTGTTATTTTCGTTGTAATAGGATAAAAATCCCTTTTGATTCAATCGACCAAAACCATTGTTGTAATGGAATTGTGCAAAGCCATTCGGATCAGCAATTGCTGTCTGCCAATGATAAGACTTATGCGGCAAATGCAAAGCGTTTAAAAGTAGACTAGGAATAATGGTTTGAGACACAATGGCATCAATCGACTTCCCTCTATAGGCTGACTGTAAGGCACCTCCGCCTATCACCATTGGTATATGAAACTTTTCCTTGCCAAAAAACTCTAAATTAGGCACACCAATATCATGGCCGTGATCAGCTACCAATACGATCAAAGTTGAATCGTACCAAGAGGTATTCTCACAGGCTTTCAAAAACTGGCCCAATTCAAAATCGGCATAGGCTAAAGCATTTTTATAGGCATATTCATTCGACTTTTTATCAAGGGTTTTAGATGTATATGGCACATCAAATGGCTCATGACTACTTAATGTTAATGCCATGGTGTAAAAAGGTCTTGGCATGGTCCGAATCGTTTGAAGCGTCTTGTCAAATAAATGACCATCATGAGCACCCCATTTACTATTCAAATCGGTTTTAGAAAAGGCTGTTTTGTCTATGATTTGATTGAA
>JBEIKN010000148.1:0-5160 GCA_040379725.1 Flavobacteriales bacterium | reverse complement strand
TCCTTCAAAAGTTGACAGAAGTGCAGCCTATGCCACTCGTCATATTGCTAAAAACCTTGTAGCTGCAGGCTTGTGTAAAGAAGTATTGGTTCAGGTAAGTTATGCCATTGGTGTAGCCAAGCCAACCAGTATCAATGTGAATACATACGGCACGTCTAACGTTAAAATGACAGATGGCGAAATAGGCAAAATTGTGGCTGATATTTTTGACATGCGTCCTTACTTTATCGAACAAAGATTAAAGTTAAGAAACCCTATATACAGTGAAACTGCTGCTTATGGTCATATGGGTAGAGAATCTAAGGTGGTAACCAAAACATTCAAATCACCTGAAGGTAAAACCAAGTCTGTCAAAGTAGAATTGTTCACTTGGGAAAAATTAGACTACGTCGATAAAGTTAAAAAAGCATTTAAACTTAAATAATATCAAGGGGCTTCAAAGCCCCTTTTTTACGCCATGTTGGAATACATACAAAAAACACTAGAATCAAAAGCAAAGGTTTGGGCCATTGTTATGGTTTGGTGTTTACTGATTAGTAATTTGATTGTTCCTAGACATTGGGGATTCTATGGCGAGGGCGATTGGGACCTCACCTACAGCACGTTTGAATTGGCCCGCAAAAGCATTGTTGAATACCATCAATGGCCAAGCTATCAACCTTTTTTGGCTTTCGGTAGCGATATGGATGCCAACCCCCAATCTGTATTTGTTTCGGTGTATTTTATACCAGTGCTTGTATTGGGTACGTTTTATGGATTAAAGCTCAGTGTTTTTATGGCCATGTTAATTGGCTTCTGGGGATTTTATAGACTGTTTAACCGCATTCAAACTGATCAAATCATTTCGGTTAGTGTCGCTTTGATAAGTGTATCAGCAGCATACTTTAGTCGACACATTTGGGAAGCAGGGCATTCCAACTTTTTACACGCCTATTGGATACCATGGTGCTTGTATTGGTTTGATGTTTTTAGGACTTCAGGAAAACTTTCATCATGGATCAAAGGGACTTGCATGTTGGCTATGCCTATTGCAGGTGGGGCACCCATCCTATTCTTAATGATGTCTTTACTCATCCTCTTATGGAGCATTGGACTAATCTGGTGTAAAACCGTTAAATTCAAATGGTTCATATATATGATGGCTGCAGGGATTACAGCATTATTGCTCAATGCTTGGAAGCTATTACCAGTATTGGATCAATGGCAAACACAAGCGCGTTTGGTAACAGACGACAGTAGTATATCGCCTATGGTCTGGTTATGCGCCTGGATGGATTATCCAATTGACAGCAAAACCCCACATCAATGGCACGAAATCAGTATAGGTTTTCCGTTAGTGTTAATGGTTATTGCGGGTGTTTACCTCAAACAGATCAAGCACTATAAAAAGTGGTTATTATTAGCCTTGCCAATTGTATGGCTTAACCTTGGTAATTTTCCGGCATATGTAAACCCTTGGTATGTTTTACACCATTTTATCGGCATTTTTGATGGCATTAGAGCACCCTACAGAATTGGTTTATTAACCTTAATCATCGGCGCTGTTTTTGCCGTTTTGGCTTTATCTAAAATAAATGATAAAAAACTGATTTATATAGTTTTAATTACTTTTACTTTAACTCAAGGTTTAAATTATTTTAGCATCAGTAACCGATTGGTGTTCAGCCCTAGAATTGATGCAGTAGAATCAAAATCGAGCTTACATCAAGTCATCAAATTAAAAGCACAAAATACCGGCATGTTCGATCAGGTAAAAGCAGAGAACTTTGTAGTGAATGCCTATGAACCCTTGCATTTGAATAAGGTGTCAGATACGCTTAACACCTTTATTCAAGGCGGAAAACTCACTCATTTTACACCACAACAGATAGCCTTTGAAGCCAATGACTCCAATACCACGTTCAACTTAAGGTTTAATGCTTACTGGCAATTAAAGGGTCATGGAAAATTAGTCAATCATAAGGGGTTGCTATGTGTCAAGCAGGCAAGTGGCAATGCACAGATTCTATATCATAACCCATATACAAAGACTGGTGCAATAATCACTTTAATCACCGGAATATTGCTCCTACTCCTTTGGTCAGTTCGCATCAGAAACATCAGCCTACAACTTGCTGCCGAAGGCATCACAGAAGGGCTTATTAGTTTAGTATAGTTACGCCCCTATTCCAAACATACAAGGTGTTTTGCCCAATTGAATGGGGTGCGTTTTATACCATTGTGCCTTCTGACAAATGATCATTTCTTGCTCGCCACCAATATCTAGGGCTATCATGAGTTTGGTATTTGCTTGTAACATCTGAATGAGATCTCCAAGCATTTGATCGTTTCTGTATGGGGCTTCAATAAACAATTGCGTTGTATGTGTGCATTGTTTTTCGAGCAAAACAATTTGTTTGCGTTTGTCTTCAGATTTACTTGGCAAATACCCATTAAACTTAAATGATTGGCCATTTAATCCACTTGCAATCAAAGCTAACACAATCGATGATGGACCAGTCAAAGGACTCACTTTCACTTGATTTTCATGAGCCAATTGCACAATCACATTGCCCGGATCAGCAATACAAGGCATACCAGCTTCTGACATCAATCCAATTTCTGGATAGGCATTAAACAATTGCTTAAATACTTGCATTTGTTGGTTCAAATGGTGCTTATCCATTTCTTCAATATGTACTTTATCCCATTGAATACCAGGATGTGCGCGCTTCAAATAATGTCTAGCAGTTTTAGCATTTTCAACAATAAAACAAGGTATTTGCTGTATTTTTTCAATTACCTTTTGAGGAATACTCCAATGAATATCGGCATCATTAATTGGAATCGGCACTAAATACAACACACTTTTATAAGATAACGGCATAAGTTTCTGTAAATCTTTTACAATATTCAGTAATTTTGTAGAGAGCTGTATCAATTCATGAAAAAAACCTGGTCTTTATACCTTTTTTACTTCTTAAGTTTGACCTTAACAGCTCAAACCATGGGTAATGAATGGATATTACCCAATCAAAAATACTTTAAAATAGCCGTTGCGCGTAACGGCATTTATAGATTGGATTTCTCTTCATTGATTGCTGCAGCCACTGACATGAAACTTGATTTGACGACAGTCAATCCTAAAAAATGGCAAATGTATTGCAACGGAAAGGAAGTCCCTATTTATGTAGCAGGGGCAACTGACAATATTTTTAACAGCAGTGATTTTATTGAATTTTATGGCACAATCAATGATGGCAAACTTGATCAATCTTTGTTTGAAAACCCAAATGACTTAGCCAATACTGCCAGTAGTATGTATACCGACAGCAGTTATTACTTTTTAACTTGTCTGCCTGCCAATAGTTCGACTTCACCTTGGCATATGAACGAATACCGCAACACGAATTATGGCAATTACACCGTTGAGCCATATTGTTGGGTACAATCATTGGTCAAATATTCTGATGAATACAACAGAGGGCAAAAAGCTTTGGTGTCTAGTTCCGAATCCGAAAATCCTGATTACACAAGGGCCGAAGGCTATTGCAGTCAATATTTCGGGAATGGCAATAACTACAATGCATTGACCTTAGCCTTAAACACAAAATTATTAGCCAATACTGGGCCTAAAGCCAAATTGAACTTTAGTGTAGTTGGCGGTAGCAATCAATTATCTGTTGTAAATGACCATCACCTAAACCTGTTGAGTAGCTCTGACAATTTTAATTTTCAGTCCATTTTTGATACTGTGTATGAAGGATTTGATATCATTAAAAAGTCTATTGATCTACCACTGAATACATTAAGCAATCAAAGCACTTACTTTAAATTTGAAAGCCAATTCGTTTCAGGGGTAACTTATCAAGCACATGCCATTAATTATGCCAGTATTGACTACCCAAGGCTATTGGACTTAGACAATACTGCTCGATTGTCATTTGGTTTAGATGGCAATAATTTGCCTAGGTATTTGGATTGGAAAAACTTGCCAAATAATTTCAAGAGTGCTTTTGTATACGACCTTAAAAATGGCATTCGAATGAGGGCAGATAAATACAATAGCAATGCAGCGCGATGCATTGTTCCGGCAAGCAGCGGATATACCAATTATTGGGTTTGCGATAGTGCGGATATTGTGTATTTACAACCCTATCAAATCTTTGCAGGCATAAGTCCTGAAACCACATATGACAGCCTACTAACCTTCAATCCAAGTAGCAGCGTCAATCAACATAAAATGATCGTGGTCTCACATCCCAAATTAATGGGTGAAACCATGGACGATTATGTTGAATACAAAAACACTAGTAGTCACACCTATCCTTGCAAAAGTATTAGCATACAAACGCTCTATAATCATTTTAGTTATGGCATTCCTCATCCTATTGCATTACAACGCTACATTCAATATTTGCTCAAACAAGGTGATACCACTTTAAAATTCATGATGTTGATTGGCAGAGGTTATCAAAGTAACCTGATTAAAGCAAATAATCTGAGCAAAAATTTAGTGCCTGCTATTGGGGTGCCTGCTTCGGATAATATGTTTTCATGCATGCAAATCGACTCTAACCTAGTGCCTGCAATTGCTACAGGAAGACTTTCCATTGACAACACAAGAGATTTGAGCATTTATTTGGATAAACTTAAAACGTACGATGCCCAACAAGATGCGCTTTGGCGTAAGCAATGTTTACACTTAGCTGGTGGTGATAATATATTTCAGACAACACTGATCAAAAACAAATTGGATGCAAGCGCCAACTGGGTTAAAAGTCAACCATTGGGTGGCTATGTCAGTACATTTACCAAATCAGCGGTAGGTATCTCTGAGCCCTACTTAAAAGAAAAAGCCATTGAATATGTGAACCAAGGGGTTCAGATGATTACTTTTTTAGGCCATGGGTCTGCAGCAGTTACAGACATTGATATCGGGGACACTTCAGATTACCGCAACACCAATAAATATCCAATCTTCTATTTTAATGGCTGCAGCATAGGTAATCCTTGTTTAGGACCTCCTTCTTCAAACATTAAACTGTCCGGTGAACTCTTTGTAAAAAGTCACCAAAAGGGCGCTATCGCCTTTCTAGGCCAAACTGGTTTATCAGAACTAGGTTTGGTGGATCAGCAAATCAACAACTTGTACCGCCAAGCATTTGCACTCAATTATAC
>JBEIKN010000147.1:0-5204 GCA_040379725.1 Flavobacteriales bacterium | reverse complement strand
CTGTGCCAATCCCCATAAATTGATTTTTAGGGGATAGTAACCATCTTCTGTTGCCTACACTTGGGTGGTTTTGTCCCATAGCTGCTGTTACAGCAATTGATGGGTTGCCATCTTTAGAGATAATCCCTTGTTTTAAGGCATCAAGCCCCGCTGGAATAAAACAACGCCATCCATCACTGGGTTCGTGGCTCATGCTTTTGTTGGCTTCGCACATTAATGCAGCTGACATACAATAGGTATTGTTTTGGATGGTGAAAACAATCGGGGTATTTATGCCTGCTGTTCTCCTGAAATAATTGACTCTGCGTTCTGCGAACTCCATCACTGATTTTGGCATATGACCTGTTTGACAGGAGTCCACATTGCCTGTCCATTGATAATTTGGAATGCCAAGTTCAGTTTTGTTGCCTACATTAATGCGTGATCCAAAATAATTAACTTTGAAATCCTTTTCAATCATTGGGAGCCACATCGCTTGTAAGGTTTTATTTTGGGCTGTATAGGCTGGTAGTTTACACAATTGCACACTAGAGGTCCAAAGATCTCTAAATAAGTAAAACTCATTGCTGTCTATGCATTGACTCAATAATTGCAATCTTAAATTGACAGATTGTTTTTGAAACTCAATGGTTTTGCTGTACTTACTTGCCGAATCATTTAAGTGAATCATCGGTAATAAGTCATAAAACCCAATCGGGGTAAGCTGTCTGTTTTGAATGTATTTTGTTCTTATGAAGTTTAATGTTTTTGGCTTAGGGTGGAGTGATGCATATCGATTGAAGACATATTCAGCCAATTGCACATCTGATGTTTGTAATAAGCTATTTTGAAAGCCAATATCAGGGCTGCTGCTTCCTACAAAATTTTTGCTGTTGCTGCTCATCCACAATGCATAACAGGCCTCAGCCAATGCCATGTTTTTAAATTGTTGCATCATGAGTTGCCTGCATTCGGTTTCTGACTTGCCTGCAAATACATCAAAACGAACAATGGTGTTAAAGTCATTTGATTTGGCTTTGAGGGCTTTGCTTTTGCAAAAGACTGATAGTAATGAATCAAAACTTTTTAGTTTGTTGTCAAGTGCTAAACTGTTGAGTAAATACACATAGATGGCATTCTCTCTATTGTTTAAAAATGAATCGCTAGGGAAGTCTTTTAATCCAATTTTAATCGCATTTAAATAGTCAATGCTAGGGGGTATTTTTTCTAAATTGTATCGTGTTAAGCCATAAGTATATTCATTAAGAACAGCATCGTTTGGGAAAATTTCACGGCCGTTTTTTACAATGAGATAAGCAGAGTCATAGGCTTTAATGCTTAAATAGTAAAGACACAATTTTCTGAAGGGTTCTTTTTGATAGCCATATACTTTAGAATTACTGTCTAGAACGGCACCATAAATTTTTTCAGCGGTACTTCTGAACAGCGGTAAGCTCTCATCTTTTTGGCCTAATTGCCAGTAACAATCGGCTAATAAAACTTGTGCCTGTGTGTCGTTATAAAACGCTAAACTCCTTTTAAACATTGGCAATGCTTTAGCGTATTTATTTAAGTTGTAGGATTCAAGTGCTTCTTTGTTGCTCAATTTCAATAAGGTCTTGAAATAAGCATCTTCGTCATAGAGAACTTGATGATGGCTGATAAAGTCATCGCCAGATTTTACCATATCTGCACTGTTGAGTATGATCATGGCTTTTTCGCCAAACTTTAATGCATCTTTAAAAGCGCCAGGGTATTTGCTATACAAATTATCGTCTTTGCTAATGCCTAACATGATTTTAGATTTTAGCAAGTAAACCAAAACATTGTTTTTGTTGTTCTTGTCTTTTAGGCATTTGTCAATGGCATTGTTGGCAGAACCTAAATTGCCATCGGTATAGGCTTTTTGAGCCTTGGCTAAAAGTTTATTTTGTGCAAAAGTATTGTTGAATGATAGTACTAGCAGTAAGCTTAAGAAAACAGTTTTCATGGTGTATTAACTTTTTTTCAGTTGTTATTATTGTATTGGAACATCGATGCCAGTGGTTGACCAAGCCTCGGCTTTTGAAATGAATTTGTTTTTGGTTTTGGCCCAGGTTGATTTAAAGAGCTCGGAATTTCTGTAGTTGTTTAAATGGTCTTCACTGATCCATTGACTATAAGTAAACAACACATTGTTTTGTTGATTGTCTTGAAGCAAGACCATGCCCAAGCAGCCATCAAACTGTCTTATTTTATCTTTTGAGGCATGAAAGACCTCTAGGAAGTCATTGATCAATTCTGGGTCAAAGGTCATTTTTACAATTCTGTTGATCATAGTATTTCGATGATGATTTTAGTGTCGTCTTTAATTCTAAACAATTGTTTGGCACTGCCTTGATTGACTTGAAACATCAAGTGGCCTAAATGATCAAATCGAAACAATGCATCGCCAGATACAACATCATTTACATGTTTGTGGATTTTTGAGAACACTTGTCCATTATAATGTTGTATTTTGATGCTAAAGGCTCTTTGTTGAGTAAAGTGATTAAAGGCATCAGCATTCAAATTAAAATAACAATTACCATTGCCATCAATAAAGCAACATTCCGCAATGCAAATTTGATCATTGAACTGAGGTTGTTTATTGTAGCGAATGTCGAGCGTGTCAATTGGATGTTGGGTTTGAATGCTTGCTTGTTTGAGCCATTGTTTTAAGATACTGTCTAAGTTAGATTGATCAAATACAGCTACTTGTTTGTAGTCAATGTCCTGAAGGAGCATGCTCAATAATCCATTGTTAGGTGTCAAGATTAAACCACCTTTAAAAGGGTAGGCTGTCCATGTTTTGTTTTGTCCCACCGCAACAATAAAGACTGTATTGTCGGGCAATTCTGCTAAAATGGTTTTGCCTATAAATGCCGCCTCAATGGTGTTGTTTAACTTGATGGCATGCGTAACATCAATGAATTGACTATCTTGAATATGCCTCAAAACATTGGCTTTTAATAAGCCAATTTGAAAGGATTGATCTTGAAAATCTGATATGAGAAATACGCTCTGCAAATTGAATGATGTGCATTGCAAAAATATTCACTATTTTTACGAATTAAAAAGGATTTACCATTGTCTGAAAAAATTTATTTAATCGAAGAGGTCCATCCCATTGAAATATATGGGCCTAACAATCAATTTTTGGATAAAATAAAATTGATGTTTCCTAAATTAAAGCTCATTGCACGAGGAAACGAAGTCAAAGTTGTTGGCGAATCAACCGAAATAGATGCCTTCTTGGAACAATTTACCAAGTTACAAGGCTTAGTTGAAAAAGGCAGAGAATTAAATGATTCGCTTTTAAGAGAAGTCTTTGGCTCAGATGCTCAAGTCCATCCTATTCAAGACTTCATGTCTGATGCAGATAATCACATTATTGTGTATGGTAATAGTGGAAAACCCATTAAAGCACGTACAGCCAATCAAATTAAATTGGTGAAAGAGATTGCGAATAATGATGTCGTCTTTGCTTTAGGTCCAGCCGGAACGGGTAAGACCTACACTGCAGTTGCCGTAGCTGTAAAGGCCCTTAAAAACAAAGAAATCAAACGCATTATTTTGACGCGTCCTGCAGTAGAAGCAGGCGAAAGTTTAGGTTTTTTGCCTGGTGATTTAAAAGAGAAAATTGACCCCTATTTAAGACCATTGTATGATGCGCTTGACGATATGATCCCGGCAGATAAATTAAGATTGTATCTTGAAAATAGAACGATTGAAGTTGCCCCTTTAGCATTTATGAGAGGGCGCACCTTGGATAATTGTTTTGTGATTTTGGATGAAGCGCAAAATACAACTGATCTTCAAATTAAGATGTTTTTAACCCGAATGGGGCCATCTGCCAAAGTCATTATTACGGGAGATTTGAGTCAGGTAGATTTGCCTGCAAAACAGACTTCAGGCTTATTGAAAGCGACTAGAATTTTAAGCAAAATAAAAGGCATTGAGATGGTGGCTTTGAATGTTGATGATGTTGTTAGACATCGCTTGGTAAAAGAGATTATAAAAGCATACGAGGCTTGATAATCAAGCATTTGCCAATAATTTGAAGGCTTATCTATACGCCTGGTCAGTCTGTTTATAAGTCGAGACGGATTCCTGTAATTCTGCTCGTAATTTTGTACATTAATCTATTGATACCATGAGTTCAGATATGAAAATAGAAAAAGGCTTAATGGCCACGAATTTTTTCGTCAAAGATCAAACTGCCTTTTACAGAGGTAAAGTGAGAGACGTTTATACCATCAAGCAAGACCATTTAGTGATGGTTGCCTGTGATAGAATTTCTGCATTTGATCATGTGTTGCCCAGAGCTATTCCGCATAAAGGAGAGGTATTGACTCAAATCGCTGCCTATTTTTTGGATGCGACCAAAGACATTGTGCAAAATTGGAAGATTGCTGTGCCTGATCCTAATGTGACTATTGGGATAAAATGTGAAGCTATTCCTATCGAGATAGTTGTAAGAGGATACTTATGTGGCCATGCTTGGCGCGTATATAAAACTGGTGAGCGCATGATTTGCGGTGTAAGAATGCCTGATGGGCTTAAAGAAAATGATCAATTTCCTCAACCAATCATTACCCCTGCCACTAAAAGTCAAGAGGGTCATGATGTTGATATCAGTCTTGAAGGGATACTTGAACAAAACATTTGTTCGAAAGCCATTTTAGATGAAATGGTAGCTGTAGCATTGAAGTTATACCAAAGAGGTTCAGAAATGGCCGCTAAAAGAGGCCTTATTTTAGTGGATACTAAATATGAGTTTGGTTTGCATAATGGGCAATTGATGTTGATTGATGAGGTACATACACCAGACTCTAGTAGATTCTTTTACTTAGACCGATATGCAGAGCTTCAGAAAGCAGGCAAACCTCAAAAGCAATTGTCTAAGGAATTTGTTCGTGAGTGGTTAATGGAAAATGGCTTTCAAGGACTTGAAGGTCAATTGATCCCAACGATGACAGATGAGTTTGTTCAATCTGTTACTGATAGGTATACAGAATTGTATGAAGCCATGACAGGACAAACCTTTAATGGAAGAGATTATGAGAATGTATTGAATACCATTGAATCACACATCAACCTAGCCGTATCTAATTTATAATGTTTATGAAGTTTATTTTTTCAGTCGTTTTATTGTCTATTGTTTGTGTGAATGTTAAAGCACAAACGGTTAAAACACATGCGGG
>JBEIKN010000146.1:0-5257 GCA_040379725.1 Flavobacteriales bacterium | reverse complement strand
TGTGCATGGGATTCATCTTTCATAACAACAACTTGTTTATGGGTGGTGGATTTGGCTATTTTGGATTCATGTGGTTAAAGGGCATGATAGGCAGCATTGGCGTTGCTTTATTTTTGCTTTTATATGCCTCCATTTTTGCCATCATTGTCTACAATTTTGATTTTAGATTTACCAAAAATAAGCCCGAAATGGATGCTGACAACAGTGTTGGTTTGAGCGATTATCATGCAGAGGCTGAGGCCATGAAACAACATTTTGAGGCCAATGCGGTAACACAAGATCAAGCCGAATTAGACGGTATTTTGAGCGATGAGGATCATGTGCTTGACATAACAGATACGGCAATAGAGGAGACGGTTCCTTTAGAAGATGACATTGAAGAATCTCTACCAACTGCGCCGATTCCGTTGGCAGTTACACCAGCTCCGGTTGCTGTTCCGGTGCCACCTGTTCAGGACATGGTGCTTAAAATTGAGACTGCTCAAGAAGAAGAATTAGTAGATACCACTGTTGTTGAAACCAAAGCTGCAGCAACAGTCATAGAGGGTGATTTATATGACCCGACTTTAGACTTGCCAGGATTTCAGATGCCAAGTATTGACTTATTGCAAGACTATGATTTTGCAAAAGCAGAAGTAGATACTACAGAACTTGAAACCAGTAAAAACCTGATCATTGCTACGCTAAAAAATTACAATATTGGTATTGCAGATATCAAAGCGAATATTGGTCCTACGGTAACTTTATATGAGATTGTACCTGCTCCTGGGGTTAAGATTTCGCGTATCAAGAATTTAGAAGACGATATCGCTTTGAGTTTAGCGGCCTTGGGTATTCGTATTATTGCGCCAATTCCGGGCCGTGGTACCATTGGTATAGAGGTGCCAAATAAGAAACCAGAAATGGTGCCTATGCGTCAAATGGTGGCGAGTAAAAAGTTCCAAGAATGCAATTTTGAATTACCTGTGATATTGGGTAAAACCATCTCAAACGAATTGTATTTGGCGGACTTATCAAAGATGCCGCATTTGTTGTGCGCTGGTGCAACTGGTCAGGGTAAATCAGTTGGTTTGAATACTTTGATTGTATCATTGTTGTATAAAAAACATCCTTCTGAATTAAAGTTTGTTTTAGTCGATCCTAAAAAAGTAGAGTTGACCTTATACAATAAAATTGAACGTCATTATTTGGCCAAATTGCCTGGTGATGGCGATGCCATTATTACCGATACCAAGTTGGTGTGTAATACACTGAACTCATTGTGTATGGAAATGGACGAGCGTTATGAGTTGTTAAAATCAGCTGGTAAACGCAACATTATTGAGTACAATACCAAGTTTAAAGAACGCAAATTATTGCCTACTGAGGGACATAGATTTTTACCTTACATTGTCGTGGTGATTGATGAGGTGGCAGATTTGATGATGACTGCTGGTAGAGAGGTTGAAACACCGATTGCCCGTTTGGCACAATTGGCGAGAGCGGTTGGTATACATGTGATTTTAGCCACACAACGTCCATCAGTAAACATTATTACAGGTACCATTAAAGCGAACTTCCCGGCGCGTTTGGCCTTTAGAGTGACGTCTAAAATCGATTCAAGAACCATATTGGATAGCAATGGTGCTGATCAATTGATTGGTAAGGGCGACATGTTGTACAGCACAGGGAATGATTTGATCCGCTTGCAGTGTCCGTTTGTAGATACGCCTGAAGTGGAGAGAATTACAGAATTTATTGGTAATCAAAGAGGGTATAGCAGTGCTATGCTTTTGCCTGAGTTTAAGAGCGAAGAAGATAGCGGTCGTGAGGATTTTGATCCGAATGAGCGCGATGCCTTGTTTGAAGAAGCGGCGCGTTTGGTGGTAATGACCCAACAAGGATCGACTTCATTGATTCAAAGAAAATTGAAGTTGGGTTACAACCGAGCTGGTCGTTTGGTGGATCAAATGGAACAAGCGGGTATTTTAGGGCCATTTGAAGGCGCTAAGGCGCGTAAAGTATTGATTCCGGACGAAGTTTCGCTTCAACAATTTTTAGACCATCTATATGGCAAATAATCCTTATTTTTGCCGACTTTAAATTCAATTAAGAAAACAATGAAACAATTTACTGTGCTCTTGGTATTGGTGTTGGCAGTGGCCAATTTTTCGTTTGCGCCTGCAGATCAAACCAGTGCCAAAGATAAAGAAGTGGCCAAATTGCTTAAAGAGGTTTCAAAAAAATACAAGGCCTATAAATCGTTAAAGGCAGATTTTTCTGTTTTGACGGAGCCTGCAGATCCTAAGGGCGCCAAGAAAACTGAAAAAGGGAATTTGATCACAAAGGGCAATAATTTTAAATTGGTATTTGGCGG
Source organism: Flavobacteriales bacterium (assembly GCA_040379725.1). Classification (GTDB taxonomy): domain Bacteria; phylum Bacteroidota; class Bacteroidia; order NS11-12g; family UBA955; genus JABMMZ01. The sequence continues at coordinate 2,901 of JBEIKN010000146.1, read as the reverse complement.
ACAAGATATTTACTGCAATGGTAAATTCATTTGGACCTATACCAAAGAGACCAACGAGTGCATTAAAGATAATTATAACGCCAACTCAAGTTCAGGGGTTAATCCTTCTAAGATTTTTAGCATTTGGGAAAAGGGTTTTTTGTATACCAGCGACGGCTCATATACCAAAGGAAAATCAGAAATCAGTAAAATAAAATTAACGCCAACGGATAAAACCAAGCCCTATTTTTTAATGAATTTAGAGGTAGATAAAACGGCTAAAACTGTTCAGAGTTTAAAGGTGTCCTTTAAGGCTGGCAATAAGCAAACCTATACTGTGAGCAGCCAAACGGCTAATGCTACAGTGAATGATAAAGACTTTGTGTTTGATGCCAGTAAATATCCTGGCGTTGAGGTCATTGATTTAACGACTAAGAAATAGTTGAACCCCATAGGCTGATGAAAGTCATTTGGTTCGGCAAAGCATTACTTAATATTTTTGCAAGGTGGTATTACACAATCGAATCAACTCAGAAGAATTAAAGCTCAAGATTAAGGAGAGTAATGTGCCTAGAACGACTATTTCGTTTTACAAATACCATTACATTCAAGATCCACAAGCATTTAGAGATCAATTGTACATCCGCTGGAATGAGCTGGGTGTATTGGGTCGTATTTATGTGGCAGATGAGGGTATTAATGCGCAGTTGTCTGTGCCAACGGAACACCTTGAAGCTTTTAAAGCACATTTAGAATCTATTGATTTTTTAAAGGGTAATCGTTTGAACATCGCAGTTGAAGATGATGGTAAATCGTTTTTCAAATTGGCGATTAAAGTGCGTAAAAAAATTGTGGCCGATGGTATTGATGACCCTGCTTTTGATGTGACGAATATTGGCACCCATTTAAAGGCTGATGAGTTTAATGCTTTGACCGAAAGAGATGATGTGGTGATTGTCGATTTTAGAAACCATTATGAGAGCGAAGTGGGCCATTTTGAAAAGGCTATTTTGCCAGATGTGGTGAGCTTTAGAGAGCAATTGCCAAAAGTGGCAGAGGCACTTAAGGATCAAAAAGACAAGCCGATTGTGATGTATTGTACTGGTGGTATTCGTTGCGAAAAAGCCAGTGCTTATATGAAGTACAAAGGCTTTAAGGATGTGTATCAGTTGGAGGGTGGAATCATCCATTATGCCAACCAGGTTAAATCTCAGGGTTTGACCAATAAATTCCATGGTAAGAACTTTGTGTTTGATGAGCGATTGGGAGAGTCTATTTCGACAGAGGTGATTGCCCATTGTCATCAGTGTGGTGCTCCTTGCGATACCCATACCAATTGTGCAAATGTGGCTTGTAATTTATTGTTTATTCAGTGCCCTGAGTGTAAGGCTAAGATGCAGAATTGTTGTAGCGATGAATGCGCACATATAGCGGCTTTACCTGAAGAGGAGCAAAAGGCTTTGCGCAAGGGAAAAAACTTTGGGCGTTTGGTGTTTGATAAGGGACGCAAACGCATTACCAGTTAGGGATTTACTTGATAGATATAGGCTTTTGCATAGCCTTTGTTAAAGCATTTTATGGCTTTGATTTTTCCTTTGAATTTTGTTGTATCCGTTAAATTGCCGGGCATTGTGAATACTAAATAGTCTTTAGGTTTAGAGGTGTCACCAATTAAACGTGTTTCGTGCTTGAAACTGACATTGTATCCGTTGTTGCTGCTCCAATAAGAGGCACATGCCGGAAATTCCATGCCTATGGTTTTGCCATTGTATTGCTCTTTTTTAAGTTCATCCATACAAGCTTGAATGGTTTGTACGTGTTGGCTGTAGGTAAAGTCAATGTCTGTGTAGGTTTGATTGGGATTCCAATACCATATGCCAGTGACCGCAATGATGAAGGGGTAGATGTAATTCCACCATTTGTTTTGCTTGGTGTTGCTGTGCACTAAATAGAATAGACCGATATAAATCAATACAAAAAAGTACTGGGTGTAGCGGGTTAAAAAGTAATTTAAGACCATAAAGCCAATGCCACCTAGTATGGTAATGGGAATGATGATGGCTTTATTTTGCCATGGGTTTTGAAATGATTTGAACTGTAAAATGAATAAGAGTGCAATGCAAATGATGGAGGCGCTCCATTGTAAAAGATGTCCTTGGTCGTATAAAAAGAACTTTAAAAAATCGCGCCATCTTTCAGTTATAAAGTAAGTGTCAAATGAGGCGAGTTCTGTGTGCAATGGATAAAAGAAGTAGCCGTTTTGTAGTTTTTGGATGCCTATAAATGCCAGAAAACTGAGTATGGGAAATATCCCTATTTGCCACATGGTTTTGTTCCAAATGTGTTTGCTGTTAATGGCGTTTGCTAGCATCATTGCTATGGGGAGCACTAGGGCTGATTCTTTGATCTGTAGGGCTAACATGAGCCACAACATGGTGTAGATGTTTTCGGATTTTAAGTAGTGATAAATGGCGGCTAAGGTGCAGACCATTAAGAGGGTTTCTGGCAATACCAATATGGTTTGAGATAAAAACAATGGTTGTATGAATAGACTGAGACTGGCTATCCAAGCATAGGGTTTTGGCCATTTTAAGGCGATGATTTTATAGGTGTATAAGAGGCCGATGATGCCTATAAAAGCACCTGCAAAATGTGCTACCATGGGCTGGTTGCCAAAGAGTTTAAAGGCTGTTGCAAAATAGAAGGCACAAAACAATGGATGTCCTCTTGAGAGGCTGTCTGGCATGGCACTTGGCAATAAACTCAATCCGTGTTGGTACAAATGGTTGGATGCACCGCTGTACACCCCTAATTCGTCCCAGAAATAGGGCTGAGTCATAACGCCATATAGGGATTGAATCACAGCAAACACAGTAAGCGCCGTCAACACCAATAGACATTCGTATGCATATTTAAACTTCA
>JBEIKN010000145.1:0-5261 GCA_040379725.1 Flavobacteriales bacterium | reverse complement strand
TGCACTGTCTTTTAATATTAATTTTTGAGCGCTGTCTTGATTGGCTTTTGCTTTAGCAAACTGAACAGCCTCTTGTTTTTTGGCCAATTCACGGCTAGCTTGAACTGAATCTGTATAGTGTTTTTGTTTGGCTAATTCTGCTTCACTGGGCTGATTGATATAAAAATAGCCCATGAGTAAAACAAAAATCAAACCTAGACCTATGTATGAATTCCTATCCATTATAATGATTGCGCTTAAAAGTGTGCAAAGGTATCTTTTTTTAAGGACTTTTTATAGCCTTTTTAAAATGTATAACTACCCTTAAATATCCATCAAAGTTGTACTTTTGCACTATGAAAATCAGCTTTTATGGAGCCGCAAGAACTGTAACAGGAAGCAAGCACATGTTGACGACAGATTCTGGCTTCAATGTGTTGTTGGATTGTGGCTTATACCAAGGCGAAGGTAAAGATACACGTCATCTGAATGAACATTGGGGATTTGAGCCAATGGATGTTCATGCGGTTTGTTTGAGCCATGCCCACATTGACCATTCTGGTTTATTACCAAAACTATATAAAGATGGCTTTAGAGGTAAAATTTATGCTACACAAGCAAGCATAGACTTATGCGAGATCATGCTGCTCGACAGCGCGCGTATTCAAGAAAGCGACCTCAAATACATCAACAAAAGACGTCTTGACAAAAAGCTCCCCATCATAGAGGCTTTGTATGATGAAAAAGATGCACAAATGGCGCTTGACAATATGATTGCCATTCCTTATAACGGCAGCTATACCATCAATAACGAAATCACTGTTGAGACTTATTCTAGCGGCCACATTTTAGGCAGCGTAGCTTTAAGACTTCTTTTAACCAAAGCAAACAAAGAACAAATCAGCCTTACTTTTACAGGCGATATTGGTCGCAAAAACGACGCCATCATTGAAGGTCCATTCCCCTTTCCTCAATCTGATTACATTTTGTGCGAAAGCACCTACGGCGATCGTTTGCATGCAACCCAGACAGATGTTGAAAGCAAGATCCTTTCAGTGGTTCAGTCAACATGTTTAGACCACAATGGCAAAATCATTATTCCCGCCTTTAGTGTTGACCGTACTCAAGAAATTGTCTATGCCCTTGACCAATTATCAACGCGTGGATTACTGCCCAATATCGATGTATTTGTGGACAGTCCTTTGTCTGTTAAAGCCACTAAAATTATGGCTGACCACCAAGAGTACTTTAACAAAGACATCTTGAGCTATATCAACAAAAACGGCAGTCCATTCAACTTTAAAAATTTACATTATGTTGAAGGGGTTGAAGCCTCTAAGGCCATCAACTCCCTTAATACCCCTTGTATCATTATCAGTGCGAGTGGCATGGCAGAAGCTGGCCGCATCAAACACCACATTAAAAACAATATTGGCGACCCACAGAATACCATACTTTTGGTTGGTTATGCTTCCGAAGGGAGCTTAGCTGGTAGATTAAAAGCTGGCGACCCAGAAGTAAAGATTTTTGGAGAAACTTTTGAGGTAAAAGCAAAAATCGAAAGCATGGAAAACTTTAGCGCTCATGCCGATTATAACGAAATGCTTGATTACCTATCTTGTCAAGATCCTAATAAAGTTAAAAAGATGATACTGGTTCATGGCAACTTTGACGTTCAAACCAAATGGGCAGATAAACTCATTGAGCGTGGCTTCTTAAATTGTGTCATTCCAAATAAAGGCGAAAGTATTGAACTCATATGAACATAGATAAAAAAACCAAACTATTCATCATACTTGGCGGGTTCTTTATAGCCAATGCGCTAGTGGCTGAGTTCATAGGTTCTAAATTGTTTTCATTGGAAGACAGTCTTGGCATGCCTAAATTAGATATCAGCTTGTTTGGCATAGAACATTTATCGTTTAATCTGACTTGCGGTGTCTTACTATGGCCCATGGTGTTTGTCATGACTGACATCATCAACGAATATTATGGCAAACAAGGCGTTAAGCTCTTATCATACTTAGCGGCCGGCCTCATTGCCTATACGTTTTTAATGGTGTTATTGGCCATGAAAACGGCACCCTTTGACCTTTGGGAAAACAGTGGGCAAGCAGTTCAAATTGATAGCATGCAAGTGGCCTACAACAAAGTTTTTGGCCAAGGTTTGTGGATCATCATAGGCTCACTTGTGGCCTTTTTAGTGGGACAGTTGATTGATGTTTGGGTCTTCCATTGGATTAAATTAAAATCAGGTGAAAAACACCTCTGGTTGAGGTCAACTGGTTCAACACTGATTTCGCAGCTGGTAGATAGCTTTGTCGTATTAATTATAGCTTTTCATATTGGCAACAAATGGCCATTGGCTTTAGTCTTTGCAGTAGGAATAGTCAACTATATTTACAAATTCACAGTAGCTATGGCGCTCACTCCATTGCTTTACTTACTTCACAATCGCATTGACCGCTATTTAGGTATAGAAAAATCCAAAGAGATGACCACTCAAGCGGTTCAAGAAGATTAATTGGCTTGCTTAGGTTTAAACTTCAAACGCAATCGCTCAAAGGCTTTTTTGTATTTGTCTTGATCAAATATGGCTGACTCATTCGCGGCCTTATACAGAATAAACAAGCCGACAGGCAATAGTATCAAAGTAGACAACCAAGCCCCCATCCACTCAGGCACAATGCCTTCGCGGCCCATTTTGATGCCAATCATATTGATCACATAATACAAGATAAACATCACAATCGAAATGACCATTGGCATACCCAAGCCTCCTTTTCGTATAATGGTTCCAAGTGGAGCGGCAATTAAAAACAACACCAGCAAAACAGATGATAGTGTGAATTTTTCATGCCATTTTAATGTAAACATTCTATCATCGTTTTTAATGTCTTCTAGTTGTTGACTGGTTGACTCAATAATGCTCTTTAGATTTCGAGAAGAACCAAGTGCCAGATCCAAAATAGCATAGCGGTTTTCTTTCGGGAAATTTAAAATAATGGTATCTATGGTGAGTGCAGGGCTGTCCAATACTTTGGTGCCTTGCATAATGTATTTAGTTTCAGGATAATAAGGCCTTAAGTAGTCTCTGGTTAGCAGGGTTTTCTTTTGAATTTCTTTTTTGGCAGAGTCAATAGCCAATTGAAGCTCGTGAATATTCATCATCACAGCAGAACCTTTGAACAACTCTTTGTCGGTTTGTTTCAAATCCAAATCACTCAGGTCAAAGGTCATTTTTTGGGATTCAAAAGTGGTAAAAGTCGATGGAATACGCGATCGGTAATTAGCATTCTCTACCAATTCTTCGTATCGTTTGCCATTTTGAAGGGTAAAATACAGCAGTCGCTTATCGTCGCTTAAACGCATGCTGCCTTTTTCTGCTCGTGTAATGGTTAGCTCAGAATACCCAGGCTTCATTTCGTAAATTAGCACATCGTAAATTGTACCTGTTTCTTGATCCTTACTGCCAATTTTGATTTGGTAACCTTCTATACCATTATAAAAAACACCCTCTTTGATATCAAATGCTGGTTTTTTATTGCGGATGTCCCACAATAAACTTTTAGCCTCTAAATTCGCTTTGGGAATCACAATATTCGACACATAAAAGGTCAAAACACTTAAGAACAAAATGATTAAAAACGCTGGCAACAAAGCCCTATAGATACTAATCCCTGAGGCTTTTAAGGCCACCATTTCATAAGTCTCCGACAAGTTACCAAAGGTCATAAGGCTAGACAATAAAACGGCTAAAGGCAGAGCCATTGGAATTAAATCCGCAAGAGAAAAAAACAGCAAACGAAACACCACATGCCACTCTAGTCCCTTTCCGACAAGATCATCGATGTACTTCCATAAAAACAACATCAAAAACAAAAACATAGAGATAAAAAAAGTCCCTAAAAAAGGGCCTATGAAAGCTTTTACCACTAATAAGTTGATTTTCTTCATGATGCTTTACTGTAGGCAAAGACTATGCCCCAATAACGTCTTTAAGGGTTTCTATTTGAGCATGCCATAATTCCTCGACTTCTCTTTTTTCATCAGGCTGACAAAACTCTGTCACCTTGAGGGCCACATCATCGGTTAATTCATCAACGATGATTTCCAATTCAATGTACTCACCTTCTGGTGTATTTTCAAATTCAAAACGGCAAAGTTTATTGTTGATTGATTTGGTCAATTTGGCTCTCAGTTCTTGGCCATCGTCAAAGATAAAGACATAATCTGTTCTGCTTTTATTCAGCACCTTGTGGGCAAACCATTCCTGCAAACCTGAAGCACTCTGAATGTAATTATACATTAAACTGGGCGAACACTTTACCGGAAACTCCAAAACCACCTGTTCTCTAACTTGTTTCTTTGCCATATTGAACAACAATCTATTTCCACGCAATTTAATTGAAAAATATTGTTCAGTGAATTTTTTTTTAGGCATATTTGTACTTGATTTTGAAAAGCATTGTGTCCGATTATAAAGCCTCTCTGATTTGCCACCTCGTTTTCTTATTAGGCGTTGGACCATGGGTGATATTATACGACAAAACCGAATCACTCATTTGGATCAATCAACACCACCACCCAATATTAGACCAACTGCTCTATCACTTAACGCGATTACCAGAAGTTTCATTAATTGTATTTGTTGCGGTATTAGCTTTTTTTCATGAACGAAAAACAAGCTTATCTGTTGCATTAGGGCTCTTAGTTTGTGGCATCTCTATTTATTTATTCAAACAAGTGTTGTTCTCAGATTTTGAAAGGCCTTCGGTTTGGATCAAAGCCCATCAAATCAAAATGCATTTACTACAGTCCATAGATCTGCATAGCAATGGTAGCTTCCCTTCTGGTCACACCTTAGGCGCCTTTGCCGCCTTAGGCATGTCTGGTTTTATGAGCAAAAATGCTTGGATTCAAATCTTATTTTTCATACTAGCTTGTGGCATAGCCTATTCAAGAGTGTATGTTTGTCAGCATTACCTCAGAGATGTGTATGTTGGTGCTTTATATGGTTATGGTGTTTGCTTACTCCTATTTGTCATCTTTAATCGTCTGAGCTCCTCTTATTGGAACAGTCTGCCCTTTTCTAAAAAGTCATGAATTCGTCAGTAAAGCCATATGTAATCATTGTCATTATAGGCATTGGATTGTTTTTTCCTTTTTTGGGCAGTGTCCATTTGTTTGATTGGGACGAAATCAATTTTGCTGAATCCGCTCGCGAAATGATTTACACTGGCAACTATGCTCAAGTGACGATAAATTTTCAAGGCTTTTGG